>CAZGIU010000006.1:0-17261 GCA_964526535.1 uncultured Candidatus Saccharibacteria bacterium
TTTTTTGTTAACTATTTAAGGAGAATTATGAAAAAAGCTCTTATAACAGGAATTACAGGACAAGATGGTTCATATCTAACAGAATTATTACTTGAAAAAGGTTATGAAGTTCATGGCATGGTTCGTCGTTCTAGTAGTGAAAAATCTGAAAGGCTTGAACATCTAAGAGATAAAATTACACTTCATCAGGGAGATCTTTTAGACCAAGTTTCTTTATATGAAATAATGCACAATGTTATGCCAGACGAAATTTATAACTTAGCAGCTCAAAGTTTTGTTCCTACTTCTTGGAATCAACCGGTTTTAACAGGAGAATTTACCGGACTTGGTGTAACAAGAATGCTTGAAGCTATGAAAAAAGCAGTTCCTAAATCAAAGTTTTATCAGGCATCTTCCTCTGAAATGTTTGGCAAGGTTCAACAAGTTCCTCAAAACGAAAAAACTCCTTTATATCCCAGAAGTCCTTATGGAGTAGCTAAGGTTTATGGGCACTTTATAACAATTAATTACCGTGAAAGTTATGATTTATTTGCTTGTTCCGGAATTTTATTTAATCATGAATCTCCTCGTAGAGGTTTAGAGTTTGTTACTAGGAAAATTACTGATGGAGTGGCAAAAATTAAATTAGGTTTGGATAAAGAGCTTAGATTGGGAAATCTTGATGCCAGAAGGGACTGGGGTTTTGCAGGAGATTATGTTAAGGCAATGTGGTTAATGCTACAACAAGATGAACCAGATGATTTTGTTGTTGGAACAGGCGAGACTCATTCAGTTAAGGAGTTCGTAGAAATTGCTTTTTCTCATGTTGGTCTTGATTGGCAAAAATATGTAAAAACTGATCCAGCTTTTATAAGACCCGCCGAAGTAGATTTATTGATATCGGATCCTTCTAAAGCCAAAAAAGTTCTTAATTGGCAGCCAGAAGTTTCTTTTGAAGAGCTGGTAAAAATGATGGTTGATTCTGACTTAGAAAGACTAAATAAAAAATAAAGATTGTTAAGGGGCATCTTTCTAAGATGCCTTTTTTTGATTATTAAGGTATTATTTATTAAGATGAAATTTCTAAAAAATTATCAAAATTTAAAAATGAGCCATCGGTTTTTTTTAGGTTTTCTGATTTTTTTTGATGTTTATTACTCCTTTAGATATTTATTAAGATTTGGTTCCCCTATTTCACCTGAAGGTTATTCTTTAACTCCAATATCTTTTCAAGTCGCTAAATATTTTATTGTAGTTTCTTTATTTGTTTCTATTTTTATATTTTTTTGGCTAAAAAATAAAAACTTAAAAGATATTTTTAAAAACAAAATCTCATTGCTTGTCTTATTTTTAATTTTATATTGTTTAATATCTTTATTTAAATTTGATAATTTTGGTCTTTCTTTAGGTCATATCGTTAAAATGCTTTTTGTTGTGCCGATTTTTTTTATAGTTCCCCTATTTTTTAAAACTAAGGAAGATTTGTTAAGAGTTTTAAAAAAATTTTTTGTTTTTTCAATAATTTATCATTCCTTATACAATGTAATAATAATTATGCTGTTTTTCTTCTTTGGTAGAATGCCTGGATTAGGTTTTGGTGAAGTCTTGGGTAGGTTTGGTGGTGGCTGGGATGATCCAAATACTTTTTCTGCTTGGCTGGTTTTATTAATTGCTGTTTTGCTTCTTTCTAAAGATAAAAACAAAGATGAGATAAAGCAAAAATCATTTTTAATTATGCTTTTAGTGCTTTTTTTGTCACTAACCTTCTCTGTTACAGGTCTTTTAGGGCTAGTTCTTGTAAGTTTTATTTATTTTGTATATAAAAAAGGAAAAAGTTTAAAACTGTGGTCAATTGCTTTTATAGGTTCAATTATTGCTTTAATTTTTTATTTAAAGGATTTATATAATTTTATTTACCAAGCTAAATTGGGGAGTGCGGTTGGGCATTTTGAGAAAGTAGAGCTTGTTAGTGGTTCACAAAATTATAATCAGATAATAAAAATTATTTTTGGTGATAAACAGGCTATTTTCCATGAAAATTTTTATCTTCAATTTCTAAACAACTTCGGTGTTATTGGTCTATTTCTTTTTTTAACAATTATTATTTTGATATTAAGAGAGTCTTTTTTCAAAATAAGAAACACTCAAATAAGTTCAGAAAAATTTTATAACCAAATTATCCTAGTTTATATCCCTGTTTTTTTATTAATGAATCTTTCAATACCTTATTGGCAAATTTTTCCTATAAACATCTTTATTTGGATTTTACTAAGCGGTGTTTTTATTAATTCAAAGAATCAAAAGATTACTTGATAATGTTTAATAAAGCTATTTCAATTTTTGCGCCTGCTTATAACGAACAAGACAATATTGAAAAGTTTGTCATAACTGTTAATGAATACTTAATTAAAAATTTCAACGATTACGAAATAATTATTATTAATGACGGCTCTTCAGATAAAACTAAGAAAATTTTGAAAAAATTATCAAAGACTAATAAAAACTTAAAAGTTATAAATCATGAAAAAAATAAAGGCTATGGCGAGGCTATAAAAGACGGTTTAAGAGAATCATCAAAGGATTTAATTTTTTTTACAGACAGTGATCTGCAGTTTAATATTTGCGAACTTAATAGTTTCTTGCCTAGCATAAAAAAATATGATGCTGTTATTGGTTTTAGAAAAAAAAGAAAAGATAATCTTCTTAGAGTCATTAATGCTAATTTATGGTCTTTTTTGGTTTGGTTTTTATTAAATCTCAGGGTTAAAGATGTAAATTGCGCATTTAAGTTATTCAAAAAAGAAGCTGTAGAAGATTTAAAGCTTTTGTCTTCGGGTGCTTTAATAAATGCCGAGCTTTTAGCCAGACTTAAAAACAGAAAATATAGTTTTAAAGAATTGCCTGTATCTCATTTTCCCAGAAATGCTGGAAACCAAACAGGAGCTAAATTTTCTGTTATATTAAAGGCTATAGCAGAAATTTTTTTAATAAAAAAAGATATTATGGAGGAAAAGAAGTGAATATAGGGATTGATGCCAGGATGATATCGGCAACAGGAATTGGGCGTTATACCCAAAGTTTAATTGAAAAATTGGCTATTTATGATGAAAAAAATAAATATGTAGTTTTCCTTAAAAGTAATGATTTTGAAAAACTTAATTTACCTAATAACTTTAAAAAAGTAGCTGCTAATTTTCATTGGTATGGACTAGTTGAACAAATTAAATTTCCCACCTTAATTAAAAAAAATAAAATTGATTTAATGCATTTTCCTCATTTTAATATCCCCATATTTTATAGAGGTAAATTTGTTGTTACTATTCATGATTTAACTCTCCATAAATATAGAACCATTAAAGCCACAACTAAAAGCTATTTAACTTACTACTTAAAGCATCTTCTTTATAAATTTGTTATGAAAAAAGCAATTTATAAATCAGAAAAAATATTTTGTCCTTCTTCCTCAACTAAAAAAGACGTGCTTAATTATTTTAGAATTAAAGAAGACAAGATTGTTGTAACTTTAGAGGGTGGTCCATCGGAAAAAATTTTAGAAATCAAAAAAGAGCAAAAAATAACCAACAAACTTAATATAAAAAAACCTTTTCTTCTGTATGTTGGTAATGCTTACCCTCATAAAAATTTAGATAACCTTATTCTTGCTATGAATGACATTAATAAAAGATATTTTTTAGTTTTAGCTGGCAAAGAAGATGATTTTTATTACAAAGTCAAAGAAAAAACCATTAATTTAAACTTAGAAGAGAGAGTTTTTTTTACAGGCTTTGTTTCTGATGAAGAATTAGTTTGGCTTTATAAAAACGCCTCTTTATATGTTTTCCCTTCTTTCAATGAAGGCTTCGGTTTACCTCTTTTAGAAGCTGCTTTCTTTGGTTTGCCGGTGGCCTGCTCAAAATCTTCATCATTAACAGAGGTTATGCAAGAGGCTGCTATTTATTTTGATCCAAAATCGCCAGAAGATATAGCCAAAAAGATAAACAATGGATTAAACAATAATTTATTATTAGAAGAACTTAAACATAAAGGCTTTGAGCAACTTAATAAATTTTCTTGGGATAAAATGGCCAAAACAACACTTGATAACTATAATGAAATAATACAAAAATGAATTTCAAACAAATATCATCAAAAATTAATTTAATAGCTTTTTGTCTTTTATTGTTCTTATTAATATTAATTCCTTTTCAGGCTTTTTTATTAACCTGGTTTAAAGCTTTAGGGTTGTCAAAAAATATTTATAATTTAGCTGTTTTTTGGAAAGAAATTATTTTATTTATTCTTATAATCTCAGCTATCCTTAACTTTTTTGCTAATAAGAAAAAAATTAGTTTATTAAAGACAGATAAGGCTATTTTAATTTTTATAGGGCTCAATTTTCTTTATGCTTTGTTTTTTAATTTACCTTTAGAACAAAAGATAATTGGCCTGAGGTATGGTTTAGAGTTTTTGATTTTTTATCTCGCGGTTAGATTTAATAATTTTAATCAAAACCAGTTTAAAATATTGATTTTTTCTTTTTTAGGAGTTTCGGTTTTAATTACGATTTTTGGGTTGATGCAAATTAGTTATTTACCACCTGATTTTCTTGAAAAATTTGGTTATTCAAGAAATCTTGGTGAATATTTAAAAACTGGCATTGTCCCAACTTATGAATCAGTTAGCCCATTACTGCCTAGTATTTACAGGGTTCAATCTACTTTTCCGGGAGCACTTCAATTTGGTTCTTATCTAGTTTTAATTTTTTCTTTGTTTTTGTCTTTGACTTTTTATTTTAAAAACAAATTCAGATATTTAGCAATTTTTAATGTTTTAATGATTATTTGGGCGCTTTATGCTACTCACACAAGAAGTTCTTGGATTTCAGTTTTAGTGGCTATCTTAACCGGAACATTTTTGATTGTAAAGAACAAAAAATTTTTTATTGGGATAGCTCTTTCTATTATTACCGCGTGCTTAGTTTTAATTTCTTTATTTTTTAGTAACAAAAAAGTTCAAACAATCTTGCTTCATGGCGAGATAAGAGATGGTCAACTTTTTGGTTCTACCCAAGCTCATCTAGAGGCTTTAATTAATGGCTTGTCTTTATTTATTGCCAGTCCTTTTGGAAATGGAGTGGGTTTTGCTGGCCCAGCCTCTAAAGCTGTTAGCGATACCATTGTTACAGAAAATTGGTATTTGCAAATAGCTCTTGAGACAGGGATTATGGGAATTATTATATTTTTACTAATAATGTTTTTTATTTTTTCAGGTCTTTTTTCTATATTTAAAAATACTGACAATCTTTTTTATAAATATATTGCACTAGGTATTTTTATATCCCTATCAAGTATTGTTTCTAACAATTTAATGCTTCATACATTTGCAGATACGGCTACTGTTTATCCTCTTTTTATATTTATAGGTATGCTTTTTTCACTCAACTCAAAACAAATAAACTGATATAATACTTTTAAACAAAAGTAAAAAATCAGGAGAAAAACATATGAAAACTTATGTAATAGGACACAAAAACCCAGACACTGATTCTGTTGTTTCAGCCATTGCCTATGCAAGATTAAAAAAAATTTTAGATGGAAATGAAGAGTTTGTTGCTTCTGTTTCAGGAGAGATCAACAAAGAAACAAAATTAATTTTAGAAAAATTTGAAATTACCGAACCCGCTATTATACCCAAAGAAGAAAAAAATGTTATTTTAGTTGATCATAATGAATTATCTCAAATTGCAGAAAATGTAAATGATGATGAGGTAAAAGTTATTGTTGATCATCATAAACTTGGAGGTTTTACAACCCAGGAGCCAATAGATGTAATTATTAAACCAGTTGGTTCAACCTCTACAATTATTGCGCAAGAGGCCTTTCAGAAAGGCATAGAAGTTGATAAAAAAACAGCCTCAATTTTAGTCTGTGGTATTTTATCCGATACTTTAAAGCTTACCTCTCCAACCACTACTAAAGATGATGAAAAAATTTTAGAAAAGCTAAACAAAGTTGCTCAGTTAGATATTGATAAAATAGCTCAAGAAATGTTTGAAGCCAAGTCTGATATATCTGATATTACAACAGAGGAATTGCTGGGAAAAGACTACAAAATTTTTGATATAAATGGTAAGAAAGTTGGCATTGGGGTTTGGGAGACAACAAATCCAACTTCAATACTTGAGAGAAAATCAGAAATTCATCAGGCTTTAAAGTCTAAAAAAGAAAAAGAAAATTTGGATCATATCTTTTTTGCAGCTATTGATATTGTTGAAGGGGCTGCCCATTTTATCTTAGATACTCAACCAGAAATTGCTTTAATAACTGAGGCTTTTGAGGTGGTTGCCGAAGAAGGTGTGGCTTATGCCAAGAGTATTGTTTCCAGAAAAAAACAAATTGCTCCTAAAATTGAGGAAGTTTTGAGTAAATGAATTTCAAGGAACCAGAAAAAGAATTTGCCATAAGTGGCATGATAGATAGCTTTGAGGGTGATTGGGCTTTAGTTGTCTTAAACGATCATCAAGTTATTCGATGGCCAAAAAGTAAACTTAAAGAGGATTTAAAAGAAGGTGATTCTGTTTGGCTTAACCTCTCAGGTGATAAAGACTTAACAAAAGAAAGAGAAAAAATAGCTAGAAAAATTTTAGAAGAAATTATTAATTCTCAAGAAGACAGTAAGCAATGAAAAGTTTAAATAAAAAGAATAAAATAAAAATTTTTCTAATTGCTTCAGTTGTTATTTTACTTTTAGGGGTTATTTTTATATTGACTAATTTTTTATTTTTAGAATTTTCTTACAAAAATAAGTTTTTGCCCAATACCAAAATTGCAGGCATTTCTTTGTCTGGCAAAACAAAAACCGAGGCTGAAGAAATTTTAGTAACTAAAATACAAGCTTGGGATGAGATTCCTATTGTCTTTAAGGCCGATGAGGAAAATTGGAAAGTTGATAAAAAAGATTTATCAATTAGCTTTAAAATAGAAGATACTTTAAATATGGCCTACAATTACTCAAGAGAAGATAATATTTTCATCCAAGTTTTCAAAAAAATCCCTGTTTTCTTTTTCCAAAGAAATACTTTGCTTTTATATGAGGCCAATAATTTAGATGGAATTGTTGTTGATATTTCAAAAAAAGCTAATATCGAAGGTTCTAACTTAGGTTTGATTATCAAGGCTGGGGAAATTACAGAGTCAGAAGAAGTAACTGGCAGATCAATTAAAACTCACGAAACCCAAAAATTACTATCAGACTTAATTGAAAATCTTTTAATAGATGAGATAGAGCTCCCTTTTATAAGGATTTATCCAGCCAGTGATTTAACAAAAATTTCTAATTTAAAAGAAGAAATTGACGATTTTTTAGATAAAGACTTAACTCTTAATTATCAGAACAAGAAATGGTTTTTAGAAAAAAGTAAAATTGGCGAATGGCTGTCAGTTGAAAATAAAAAATCATCACCAGCAAAAATAGATGAAAACCAATATGAAATTAATCATTATTTTAATAAAATGATGACTTCTTTTGGTTTGGCTTATTTTATTGAAGGAGAGTTAAGTCTCAGTCTTAACGAAGTTAAAGTTTCCGAGTATTTAGAAGAGATAAGTAAGTCGATTAATGTCTTGTCTAAAAATGCTAAACTGGGTATTCAAGAAGAAAAAGTTGTTCTTCTAGAGCCTGATAAAACAGGCTTAGAGTTAGATAAAGAAACTGCTTTTAATGAGCTTATTTATTCTTTGAGAAATGATTACTCTTCAGTTAACTTGCCAGTTAAAATAACCAAGGCAGAAGTTAGAGAAGATAATTTAACCGAGCTTGGTATTTTAGAATTAATTTCTCAGGGGATAAGTGATTTTTCTGGATCTTCAGCTGCCAGAATTATTAATGTAAGAGTTGGTTCAGAAAAATTTAATGGGCACTTAATAAAACCAGGCGAAGAGTTTTCTTTTGTTGAAGTTTTGGGCCCAGTAACAGGGGCAGCCGGTTTTTTGCCCGAGATTGTTATTAAACCAGGCAGGTTAGTTAAAGAATATGGAGGTGGTTTGTGTCAGGTAGCCACTACTGCTTTTAGAGTCGCTTTATATGCTGGATTGCCCATAACAGAAAGGAAAAATCACTCTTTTGTGGTTTCAATGTATTTTTGGCCTTTTTCTGGTCCAGGTACAGACGCTACTATATATGGTCCTCATCCTGATTTAAGATTTGTAAATGATACTGGCAAGTACATTCTTATACAAACTTATATAGAAGGCAAAAGACTTTATTTTGATTTTTATGGAACTAAGGGTTCAAGAAGCGCAAAGCTGGAAGGACCTTTTACTACTTCTTATGGTTCAGATGGCTCAAGAACAACTGTGCTTTATCGAAATGTTTATGATGGCAGTCAGTTAAAAAGAAGAGATACTTTTAAAAGTTTTTACAAACCAGCCTCAGACTTTCAAAGAGTTAATTAAAAGGAGTTTTTATGAAGGAAGAAATTTTTAAAGCTTATGATATTCGCGGTATTTATCCAACAGAAATAGATGAGGAGGCAGCTTATAAAATAGGAAAAGCATACGCTAAATGGCTTAAACCGAAAAAAGTTGTTTTAGGTAGAGACGTTAGATATCATGGCAAGGGAATGTGGGAGGCTTGCGCTAAAGGCATTACAGAAATGGGAGTTGACGTTGTTGATATTGGAGTTATCTCTACAGATATGCTTTATTTTGCGGTGGCTAATTATGGTTTTGATGGTGGAATTACAATTACGGCTTCGCATAATCCTAAAGAATATAGTGGAGCTAAAATTGTAAGAGAGCAATCCAGGGCTGTTTCAATAGATACTGGCTTAGCTGAAATTCGTGACATAGCTTTTAAAAATGAATTTCCAGAAGTTGAACAAAAAGGTAAAATTGAGAAATTAGATATTCTTCAAGATTACTTAGAAAAAAACTTAAAGTTTGTAGATAAAAATGAAATAAAAAATTTAAAAATTGTGGTAAATACAAACTTCGGCGCTTCTTATAAGGTTGTTGATAGAATTGCTAAAGAATTAAAACTTGATTTAATAACTCTAAATTTTAAAGAAGATGGAACTTTCCCTAAGGGTCAGCCAGATCCTTTAATTCTCGAAAACAGAACCGAGACTTCTCAGCTAATCAAAGAAAATGTTGTTGATTTTGGAGTTTCTTGGGATGCTGATGCCGATAGATGCTTCTTTTACGATGAAAAAGGAAATTGGATTCACCCAATTTATATTACTGGTCTTTTAATTAAATATTTTTTGAAAAAAAATCAAGGCTCTAAAATTTTAGTAGACCCACGTCTTAAGTGGCTTCCTCAAAAAGTTACTCAGGAAAATGGCGGAGAGTTAATTGTAAATAAGTCTGGTCATTCATTTATTAAAGATAGGATTAGAAAAGAAGGGGATGTAATTTTTGGGGCAGAGACTTCAGCTCATTATTACTTTAAAGATTATTTTGGAGTTGATAATGGCATAATTCCTTTTTTAATAGTTTCTCAAATTGTTTCTGAAAGCGGTAAAAAGCTAAGTCAATTAATAGAGGCTTTACAGAAAAGATTTCCGGTTATGGAAGAATACAATTTTAAAGTTGAAAATGTTAGAGCAGTTTTGGATAAAATAAAAAATGAATACTCCGATGGTGACCTTGATGAAACTGACGGGATCTCCATTGAATATCCTGATTGGCGCTTTAACTTAAGAGGCTCAAATACAGAGCCGGTTATTCGCCTAAACCTTGAAGCAAAAACAAAAGAACTTATAGAAGAAAAATTCAAAGAGTTTGAGAAGAAGATCACAGAATAAAAAAATCCCGCAAAATGCGGGGCTTTTTTTAAACTTAACCTTTATTCTTATAAGCAAAGAAACCAAAAAAACCAAACAAACCGTAGAGGCTGGGATTATTTAAAAATACTCCCAAAACCCCAAATAGTCCGATAAAACCTATATACCAAAGGTATTTTTTCATTTATTTTCTTTCATAGTCCAAGACCAACCGCTTTTTTAACTTTATTTAAAGTTTCTTGTCCTATTGGCTCAAGTTTCTGGGCGCCATCTTTCAAAATTTTGATTGTATGGTCAGGATTTTTTTCAAGTTCCTTGAGTTTTTTCTGGAAAGGAAGAATAAAATCCAATACCACTTCAGTTAAACTGTCTTTAAATTGTTTGTAAGTTTTTCCTTGATAATATCTTTCAATTTCTAAAACTTTTTTGCCAGAAAAAGCAGAATATATATTTAGAAGATTAGTCAAAGCTGGTTTATCTTTGCCTGATTTTATTGTTGAGCCAGAGTCAGTAACAGCTTTTGAGATTTTTTTTCTGATAACTTCTTCCGGATCTCTTAAGGCGATATAGTTATATTCGCTCTTGGCACTTTTAGCCATTTTTTTAGTTGGATCATCAAGCCCCATAATGTATTTAGTCTCTTCAATCGAAAAGGACTTAGGAACAACAAAAGTTTTGCCAAAGCGTTTGTTAAATCTTTCTGCTAAGTCTCTGGTTAGTTCAAGGTGCTGAAACTGATCTTTACCAACTGGCACCAAAGAAGCGTTATATAAAAGAATGTCTGCTGCCATTAAAACCGGATAATCAAACAGACCAACAGAAACAGCTTCTTCTTTTCTTTTGTTGACATTTCTGAAGCTTGCGCTATTGTTTATTTCTTTTTCATGTTTTCTGATAATTTTTATTAATCCACCCTTATTATAAACATTCAAGTTTCGCGTATTAGGCATCGTATAACCACGACCCAATTGAATCCCCGTTTTATCCTTAAACTGAGTCATTCTTTTTAGCTCGCCCATATAGGCAATGGTATTTAAAATCCAACCAAGCTCTGAGTGTTCTGGTCTGTCGGATTGGACAAAAATAGTAGATTTTTTTGGGTCGATCCCAGCAGCCAAATAAACATTGGCAATTTCTAAAATTCTTTTGTTAAGAATTTTTGGTTCCTGTGGAACGGTTATAGCATGTAAATCTACAACACAAAAAATATTTTCATGAGAATCCTGGAGAGATACCCAATTTTTTATCGCACCCAAATAATTACCGATATGCAAATTACCTGACGGCTGAATGCCTGAAAAAATCCTTTTTTTCATATTTGCCTCTTTAATTTATTTTATCGTATTATATCTTTATGGAAATTAGGAATCAAATTTTAAAAACTATTTGTTGGTTTGATTTATTCGATCGACCTGTTTCTGATAAGGAAATTAACAAATATTTAATTAAGCAAAAATCAAATCTTAAAAACCTAAGAAGAGTTTTAAGGAAAATGATCGGAAAGGAAGTCTCCAGGAAAGGTTTTTATTATTGTCTAAAGGGGAGAGAAAAACTTTTTGAAATTTTTAAAGAAAGAAGAAAAATTTCTGAAAAAAAATGGAAGAAAGCAAAAAGGGTATCAGTGCTTTTGCGTGTTTTGCCTTTTATTAAAGCCGCGGCAGTTACTCAGAACTTAGCCATTAATAATAGCAAAAGTAAATCCGATATAGATTTTTTTATAATTACTTCTAAGAATAAACTTTGGACAACAAGAGGGATTTTAAATTTAAAATTAGATGCACTCAGATTAAGAAATCAAAAAAAAGATACTCCAATTTGCCCGAATTTTCTTATTTCTAGTAACAGATTAGGTCTGGAAGATTTAAAGGTTGACGAAGAGGATATTTATCTTGCTTTTTGGCTAAACTCCTTAAAGCCTATATTTGGTAGAAAATATTTCGAAAAAATTTTAAAGGAAAATAGATGGACTAAAAGAATTATGCCTAATATTAAAACAAGAAAAATAAATAATCTAAAATTTAATTGGCTTTATTTTATTATTCAAAAAACGTTTGAGATTGTATTTTTTGTCCCCTCTGTTTTGCTGGAAAATCAATTAATGAAGGCTCAGATTAAAAAAATAGAAAGTTTTGCAAAAAATAAAAAAGGGAAAAGTCTTTTTTTAGACAAAAATACAGCTAAAATACATTATGAAGACAAAAGACTGGATTATTTAAACAAATGGGAGAGGTTAGTTAAAAGTAGGACTTGACAAGTTTTTTTTAATCTCATAACATATAAAAATGAACAATTTAGCACTCTTAGTACCTGAGTGCTAATTAATTCCCTAAATTAATAAATAAAGGAGGTAATAAATGAAAGTTAAACCATTAAGAGACAAAATTTTAGTTAAGCCTGAATCAGAAGAAGAAACCACTAAAGCTGGGATTATTCTGCCCGATTCTGCCAAAGAAAAACCTCAAAGAGGTAAGGTTGTAGCTGTTGGTTCTGGCAAATTGGATGACGGTGAAATAATTCCCTTAGAGGTTAAAGAAGGCGACATTGTTATTTATGAAAAGTATGGTCCTTCCGAAATTAAAGTTGACGGAGAAGACCTTTTAATTATTAAAGAAGACGACATATTAGCAGTTATGTCTGAATAAAATAGGAGGTTTAAACTATGGCAAAACAATTAAAATTTAATGAAAAAGCAAGACAATCTTTAAAGTATGGCGTTGATGTTTTAGCTGACGCCGTTAAAGTTACACTTGGACCAAAAGGCAGAAATGTTGTTTTGGATAAAGGTTTTGGTGCTCCAACTATTACTAATGATGGAGTAACTATTGCTAAAGAAATAGATTTAGAGGATAAGTTTGAAAATATGGGAGCCCAACTGGTTAAAGAAGTGGCCTCTAAAACCAATGATATTGCTGGTGATGGGACTACCACAGCCACTTTATTGGCCCAAGCTTTAATAGATGAAGGTATTAAAGCCGTTGCCTCTGGTGCTAATCCAATGGGCCTTAAGAGAGGTCTTCAAAAAGCGGCTGATAAAGTAATTGAAGAATTGAAGAAAAACTCAAAGCAAGTTTCAACCAAAGAAGAAAAGGCCCAAGTAGCTACCATTTCTGCCCAAGACGAAGAGATTGGTAAATTAATTGCTGAAATGATGGAAGAGATTGGTAAAGATGGTGTTATTACTGTCGAAGAATCTCAAACCATGGGTTTAGAAAAAGAAGTTGTTGAGGGTATGCAATTTGATAATGGTTATATCTCCCCTTATATGATGACTGATGCAGATAGAATGGAAGCTGTTTTTGAAAATGTTAGAGTTTTAGTTACTGATTACAAAATTTCTGCTATCTCAGAAATAGTACCTTTAATGGAAAAAATGGCTCAAGCCGGTAAAAAAGATTTAGTTATCATTGCTGAAGAAGTAGAGGGTGAGGCTTTAGCTGCCTTAGTTGTTAACAAATTAAAAGGAACTTTCAATACTTTAGCCGTTAAAGCACCTGGTTTTGGTGATCGCAAGAAGGATAATTTATCTGACATAGCTGCCTTAACTGGAGCTACTTTAGTTTCAGAGGAGACTGGTATGAAGTTAGACTCTATTGAAGTTGATATGTTGGGCGAAGCCAGAAAAATTATTGCTGATAAAGATAAAACCACAGTTGTAGAAGGCAAGGGGGATGAAAATGTTATTAAAGATAGAATTGCTCAGATAAAAAATCAGTACGAGAAGGCTTCTTCAGAATTTGATAAAGAAAAATTGCAAGAAAGATTAGCTAAGTTGTCAGGTGGTGTAGGTGTTATTAAAGTTGGAGCTGCAACTGAGGTAGAACTACAAGAGAAAAAACATAGAGTAGAAGATGCTGTTCAGGCAACTAAAGCAGCCGTAGAAGAAGGAATTGTTGCCGGCGGAGGTACAGCTTTATTGGATGCTGCACCAGTTTTAGACAATCTAAAGGCAACTGGTGATGAAGAGACAGCTATCAATATACTTAGAAGAGCTTTAGCTGAGCCAGTTTATCAGATAGCTCAAAATGCTGGCCGAGAAGGTTCTGTAGTAGTTGATGAGGTTAAAAAAAGAGATAAAAATATTGGTTATGACGCTGAGAAACATGATTATGTTGATATGATAAAAGCTGGTATAATTGATCCTTTAAAAGTAACTAAATCAGCTCTTCAAAATGCTGTGTCTGTGGCTTCTATGCTTTTAACAACTGAAGCAGCTGTTACAGACCTACCCAAGAAAGAAAATGAAATGCCAATGATGCCCCCTGGTATGTCGGGTATGGGCATGTAAATAAAAAATAGCGCCATCGGCGCTATTTTTTATTCTTTTTAGGCGTCTCAAGAAGTATTATGCCAGCGAATATAAAACCAACAAGTAAGATAGAGTCTCCCACAATAGAAAAAAGAGGTTCATCAAAACGGCTGTGCATTGCTCCCCCAACAAGCCAAGCCATAAAGGCACTCGCCAGAAGATAGTATCTTTTTTTAACAAAAGAGTCTTTCGCTATTATGGCTTGGTGTAGAAAGGAAAAAGCCGGATACAAAAAACCTATTCCAAGATAAATTATTTTTGGAATGTATAGAGTACCGGGATAAACATAGGCTGAAAATATATCAAGAGAAGATGTAACGTTTGGGTTAACACTTACTATCCCGAAAAGAGATATAGTAAATCCAATCAAAACAAAAATCCAGAAAGCGGTTTTGGTTGTTCTTTGATGACGCAAATAGATAAAGGCTGAAAATAAATAAGCAAGACCTAAAGCTAAAACAAAATGGAAAATTTCTAAAAAAACAAAGAATAAATAGGGTTTATCTATAAAAGTTGTTACTAATATATTGATCAATACAAAATACAAGCTAAAATAGATAAAAAAATGCTTGAACTGATCATTTAAATAACTTCTTTCTTTAGACGTAAAAAGTTTAAATGCGAAAAAGAAAGCAACAATTGCATTTAGCGTAGATGTAAAGACTGTAATATAAGACAGGATATTTCTCATTGAATGAATTATACCATCAAAGCTAAAAAGAGTTTACCCTGTTAGAAATTTATTAAAAAAATGTAAGAAAAAATACATAGAGAAGTTCCCTATGCGAATTTTGATTTCTAACAGGGTTTATTTTTCCCTTATTTCGGTATAATATATTTTGTACGAATGAATAAGGATAGGTCGTCAGTCTTAGGCGGACGACATAGCGTGATGTTTTATACAAATTTGATAAAAAGCAAAGTAAAAATTGGGTATATATAGGTTTTTCAAAGAATCTGAAGAACAGTTTCAATGAACATAATTAAGGTAAAGTTATAAGTAAAAAAATACATATATCGCTTAACCAAATTTATTAATGAAGCCTATTTAACATATTGTTTAGCAAGAAAAAGAGAAATAGAGTTTAAAAAGAAAGGTCAGCAAAAAGAAATTTTATTTAAAAGATTAGAGATTTAGTTCTTAAATGGAGAGGTCGCATAGTCTGGCCTAGTGCGCTACCTTGGAAAGGTAGTATATCGGCAACGGTATCGAGGGTTCGAATCCCTCCCTCTCCGCCAAGGAATGTAATGACGCAGGCGGAATAAAATAAGAGCAAGTAAATGATTTTACTTGCGAGGGATGAGAAGGGAGCGATTGCGTGTAGCGACCCGGACTCCAAGTCAGAGCGAGGAGGAATCCCTCCCTCTCCGCCAATATAAATAATGAATGAATTACAAGACATAAAAGATAGAATAGATATAGTTGATTTTATTTCAGGCTATATTACCTTAAAGAAAGCTGGCCGTAACTATAAAGCTGTCTGCCCTTTTCACAAAGAAAAAACTCCTTCTTTTATGGTTTCACCAGATAAGCAAATTTGGCATTGTTTTGGTTGTCAAAAAGGTGGTGATATTTTTGGTTTTGCCATGGAAATGGAAAGTCTTGATTTTCCTGAAGCTATGAAATTTTTGGCTAAAAAAGCGGGCATTCAATTGCCAAATTATAATAAAGAAACTTTTAATAAAAAAAATTTGTTTTATGAATTAAATAATTTGGCAGTTTCTTTTTACCATAAAATTTTAACAGAGAATCTCGATGGAAAAACAGCCAGAAACTATCTTAAAGAAAGAAATATTTCAGAGGAAAGTATCTTAGAATTTAAGTTAGGCTGGGCGCCAGATGGCTTTACTAATTTAATTGATTTTTTTAAAAATAAAAATTATAAGCTCGAGGATATCATAAGAGCTGGTTTAGCTTATAAAAAAGATAATGGTAAGGTCGTGGATAGATTTTATAAAAGACTTCTTTTCCCAATTGCCAATTCTTTAGGACATATTTTGGGTTTTACTGGTAGAACTTTATCAACAGATAAAATAGCTAAATATATTAATACTCCAGAAACAGAAATTTATGAAAAAAGTAAGGTATTATTTGGACTAGATAAAGCCAAACGATTTATATCTGACAAGGATTGGGTTGTTATGGTTGAAGGCAATATGGATGTAATCTCATCATTCCAGTCAGGAATTAAAAATGTAGTAGCTGCTTCTGGTACGGCCCTAACCAGAGATCAGTTTAGTTTAATTAAACGTTATTCGTCAAATATTATTTTAGCTCTTGATAGTGATTCTGCTGGCCAGGAAGCTCTCAAGCGAAGTATTTTTTTAGCTCTAGATCAAGAAATTAATATTAAAGTTGTTAGTTTAGGCGATTATAAAGACCCGGATGAAATGATATCTAAAGATCCTGTTTTATGGAAAAAAAGTTTGAAAAATTCTAAGCATTTTTTAGACTTTTATTTAGATAATTTTTTTGATAAGATTGAAGGACAATTAGATATAGCTTACAAAAAAAAGATAGCTAAGGATTTGCTACCTTTTATTAAAAAAATCAAAAACGAGATAGAGAAGACTCATTATATACAACTTTTGGCCAAAAAAATTAATGTGCCAGAGTCCTCTATCACCGATGCGCTTAGAAAAACTAAAGTCGAAGTCTCTGAAATACCCAGAGAAGATAATGTGTTGGTTAAAAAAGAGGTTGAAGCTTTATTATCAGAGACTTTATTAGGTTTAATTATGGCTTTTCCTTCAGCCTCTTCGGAAATTATAGAGCTATTATCAGAGGATGATTTTATCTTCTCGGAAATCAGAGACATTTTTTCTCAATTGAAGAATCAATACAATAAAGAACATAAAATTGACATAGAAAAAATACCACCAAACCTTAAAGCTAAAGTTTCTGAGTTGATTTTTATAGCAGAGGAAAATAATAAAAATAATGATAATGATTCTATATTTCAAGAAGCCAAGTTCTGCTATAAACGTTTAAAAGAGATTCTAATACAAAAAGAAAAAGATGAGGTTAAGTCAAAACTTGATAAAGCTGAGTCTGGAAAAAACGAAGAGCTTTCCAAAAAATTAATGAACAAATTTCAAGAACTTATTTTAGAAGAGAAAAAAATAAAGGAGTTTTAAATGCCCGTTGTCAAAAAAACCGCTAAAAAACCAATAAAAAAAATAACCAAGAAA
>CAZGIU010000006.1:17361-19334 GCA_964526535.1 uncultured Candidatus Saccharibacteria bacterium
TTAAGAAAGCTGTTAAAAAGATAACTAAGAAACCAGCTGTTAAAAAAGTTGCTGCCAAAAAAATAACCAAGAAAACAATAAAAAAACCAACTAAAAAAATCAAAGAAATAGTTGATGTTAAAGATTTTTTTCAAAGAAAAGAAATAAAAAATTTACTTGATAAAGGTCGGGAACAAGGTTTTGTTACTCAGCAGGAAATAATTGCAGCTGTACCTGAGGTTGAGGAAGAGATAGAAGCCATTGATGAACTTTATGATCAGCTTTTAGACGGCGGTATAGAAGTTTTAGATGTTAAAAATAAGATGATTTGGGACGAAGATAAAGACTCTAAAGAAATTTCAGAAGCAGATGATTTATCTGGTATTTCAGACGATTCAGTTAAAATGTATTTGCGTGAAATTGGTAGAATCTCTCTTTTAAAAGCTGCTGAAGAAGTTGAGCTGGCTAAAAGAATTGAAAAGGGAGATCAGCAAGCTGTTAGATTTTTAGCTGAAGCTAACTTAAGGCTAGTAGTTTCTATTGCTAAAAAATATATAGGTCGTGGTTTAGATTTAATCGATCTTATCCAAGAGGGTAATACTGGTTTATTGCGTGCTGTAGAAAAATTTGACTACAAAAAAGGCTATAAATTTTCTACTTATGCAACTTGGTGGATTCGTCAGGCTATAACTCGGGCTATTGCTGATCAGGCCAGAACTATCAGAATCCCTGTTCATATGGTTGAAACTATCAACAAGTTAATTAGAATTCAGCGAAGATTAGTTCAGGATTTAGGTCGCGAACCTTTGCCAGAAGAAATAGCTTCTGAGATGGAAATCTCGGTTGATAAAGTTCGTCATATCCTAAAAATTTCTCAGGAAACTATTTCTTTAGAGTCTCCTGTTGGCGAAGAAGAAGATTCAAGATTAGGGGACTTTATTGAAGATGAAGACTCTCTTTCGCCCCACGAATCTGCCACTCATCAATTATTAAAAGGGCATATACGGGAAGTTTTAGAATACTTATCTCCTCGTGAAAAGAAAATTCTAGGAATGAGATTTGGTTTAGAAGATGGCCGGAGTCATACTTTAGAAGAAGTTGGTCAAGAATTTGGAGTAACTCGTGAAAGAATTAGACAAATTGAGGCTAAAGCTTTAAATAAGCTAAAAAGACACAGAGAATCAAAAATGCTTAAGGATTATTTAAGATAAAAAGGCTTGAAAATAGTGTTGTTTATTGCTACTATTTTCAAGTAATACTTTGAAAATTTAATAATTATTCTGGGGTAGTTTCAGCCAAAGGCTGATCCGCCTCTGGCGGACAATGAAATATTAATTCCAAAGCTCGGGGGTAGCTCAACGGTAGAGCAATTGACTGTTAATCAATGGGTTGTGGGTTCGAATCCCACCCCCCGAGCTTTGAAATTAAAACTGGCTGTGATTCGAATCCAGCCCCCGGAGCCAATTTAAAATTAAAATGACCCAGATGGGTTATTTTTTGATACAATAAAATTATGGAAATACAAAAATTTAAAAATATCAAAGAAGCCCTAGAAAAGATCTTGCCAAAAGATTTAGAATTTAAAATTATTCGCCATCAATTAAAAAGGGGAGATTCTATAAAACGTCATTATCATCCTAAAGCAACAGAGTGGTTTTTTATAGATAACGGCAAGTTTGAGATTAAGTTGGACGATGAAAAAGAAATTTTTGAACCAAAAGGAGATTTATTAGTTTTTAAATTTTTAGTTGCTCAAAAACATTCTTTAATAGCCTTAACAGATATTTCTTATATAGTAATTAGAGACCGAGACGATGAAACAATTTTTTCTAATAGGCTTTTTTAAATGGTTTCTTTGGAAAAATATAACTTAAAAAGAAACTTTTCTAAAACTAAAGAACCAAAAGGTAAAATAGTTATAGCAAAAGGTTCTCAACCCATTTTTGTGGTGCAAAAACATCAGGCCTCAACCTTGCATTATGATTTTAGACTTG
>CAZGIU010000007.1:0-16166 GCA_964526535.1 uncultured Candidatus Saccharibacteria bacterium
TTGTCCAATCTTCTGGATATTTTATAGAGAAACCAAGCTCTTTATTTTCATAAGTTTGCCAATTTGAAGTGTCTATATTGCTAACTTGCTTGGATTCTTCTGATTTTTCTTGTTTAAACTCTTGGTTTTCGGTTTTATTAGAATCTCTTTCGCCTAAAATCAATTCATCTACAATTTTTTTAGAAAAATTATTAACTGGCTCCGGCAGCCATTTTGGCTCAACTAAATAAGAGTAAATAAAAAATGCAAAAATAGTGATTGCTGTGGCTAAAACCCATGGCCAAGCAGGGTTAACTTCTTTTTGTAATTTCTTTTTGATTTCCTTAATTTTCATTTTTCTCCTCACAAAAACATTCTAATATTCTATAGAATATTAGAATGTTTTTATAAACTTAATAAATTTTTTGCCATATGGCGAAAGCCTGTGAGACACTTGTTTGCCGACATGTTTTTTGTTAATCAGCCCCGCATTAACAAGTTTTTGAAGGTGAGCTGAGGTATTTTTAAAATCAAAATTTAAACTATTAGCTATACTATCAACTGTAATTCCTTCTTCACTGTTAATTAGAAAAAGAATGTCTAGTCTTTTATGATTAGAAATTCCTTTAAAAATTTTTTCAATCTGATAAAAATTTCTTTTCATTTTTTTAGATTATATCATTTATCATTCTAACATTCTATAGAATGTTAGAATGATAAATGCTTAAAGGTTTATGCTTTTTGGGTTATTTGCCGACACAAAAACGTGAGAAAACTTTTTCTAACATAGCTTCTGAAAATTTTTGACCAATAATTTCTTCCAAATACTGTTTGGCTGTTTCAAGTTCAATTAAAATAATATCTTCTTTTTCGTTTAATTTTATCAATTTTATTATTTTTACTAAAACTTCCTTAGCTTTTATTAAAAGTTGTTTTTGTCTAAGACTGTTTAGTAAAATTGAACCAGTTTCTTCCTGTAATAACTCTGACACCAGGCCTTCTTCAACTTCTTTTAAGCTTTTGGGTTTTTTAGCAGAAATCTCAAAGGTTTTTATTGGAATTACTGATAATTTGATGGGCTGTTTTTCTTTTTTAATATCAATTTTATTTTTAATTAGAATAATTTTTTTAGCTAAAACTATTTTTTTAATTTTTGGTTTTAAATGTTTTAAGAACTTTTCTATGTCTTTGTATTGCTCGATTACCAAAATAAGTAGGTCTGAATTTTGTATAGCCTTAAATGATCTTTTAACCCCTTCTTTTTCTACTTTATCATCTGTATCTGTAATTCCAGCTGTATCAAAAAGACGAATTAAAACACCTTTAATTTCTATTTGGCTTTCTAAAACATCCCGGGTAGTACCAGGAATATCCGTAACTATGGCCCTGGCATCCTTTACTAAAGCGTTTAAGAGTGAGGATTTGCCCGCATTAGGCAAGCCGACAATAGCAACTTTTAACCCTTCTTTATATAAAGTGGCAACCTGTACACCTGAAAGGAGTTTATTTATTTCAACAATAGCTCCGTTTATTTTTTTGATGATTTCTTCTTGAGAAAGTTCCGGTAATTCTTCATCTGGATAATCTAGGTCTGTGGTTAGATGACCATAAATATCCAAAACTCTTTGAAGGATTTTTTTTATTTCAAAAGAAAGATGACCTGCCAATTGATTTTGAGCTAAAGCTTGAGCTTTATCTGATTTAGCATAAATAATATCTGCAATGGCTTCGGCTTGAGTTAAATCAATTTTGCCTTCTAAAAAAGCCCTTTCGGTAAATTCTCCTGGACCAGCTAAAGACGCTCCTAATTCTAAAATTCTTTTTAAAACTTTTTGAGCATTTAAAAAACCGCCATGACAATTTATTTCAACCATATCCTGACCGGTAAAGCTGGCGGGTGCTTTAAAATAAACAGCTAAAACTTCATCAATAATTTGACTATTTTTGGCTAATATTTTACCCAAATACATTTTATTTGGCTCAAAGCTTGGTTTTTTAAAAGACTCAAAGGCTTTTTTTAGGATAGCTAAACTTTCTGGTCCAGAAATTCTAACAATAGCAATACCAGCGTTGCCAAAAGCAGTAGAAATGGCAGCTATAGTTTCTCGTGAACCCATATTTTTATTCCGGTTTTATTACAATTCTTCTATCTAAGCCTTCTCCCTGACTTTCTGAAGAAACGCCTGGAATTTCTGAAATAAAAGTATGAATAAGCCTTCTTTTATATGAAGACATTGGTTTTAAAGCTTCGGCCTGCTTGGTGTTTTTTACTAATTCAGCTAACTTATGAACATAAGATCGAAGCTTAGCTTCCTCTTGTTGCCGATAGTCTTCGACGTCAACTACTACAACTGGGGTATTTTCTGGAAATTTGGAGTAGATAATAAGTCTGGTTATTTGTTGAAGAGCCTTTAGGGTTTCGCCTTTATAACCGATAAGTAAACCTGATTTAGTATTAGTAATTTTTACTAAAAAAGAGTTGTCTTTTTCTTCAACTGAAACATCGCCAAAAACTCCTAATTTTGATAGCAAGGTTTCGACTTCTTCTTTAATTATTTTAATTTTGTCTTCCATAAAAATTATTTATTAGCTTGTTTAGCCTCTTCAACTTCTTTTTTTAATTCAAATTTGTCTATAAAAACCTGTTGTCCAATAGCAAATAAAGTAGTAGTTATCCAATAAACAGATAGGGCTGATGGCCAGCTTAAGGTAAAAATCAAGGTGATACCAGGCAATAAATAAAGAGTTATATTGCCTAAGTTGGCCATTGGATTAGTGTTAGGCTCGGGACTTTCCTGTTTTTTCTTTAAGCCAGCTTTGGCGCTCATCATTTTGGCCTGAATAAATTGAACTAAAGTCGCCAAAAGAGGTAAGATTAAAAGCCAGCCAGCGTTTGGAACAGCGGTTAAGTCTAAGATTCCAAATGAAATATGAGAAATTTCTACCCCAGAAAGCATATTTTTTACAAAATCCCACAAAGGAAAACCGTTTTTGATGCCTTGGTTAAAAACTATAAACAAACCTATTAAAAATGGCATTTGAATTAAAAAAGAGCCACAAAAAGAAAAGGGGTTTATACCTTTTTTTTGGTAAAGAGCCATCATTTCCTTAGCCTGAGCTTCTTGATTATCTTTATGCTTCTTTTTAATTTCTTCTATCTCTGGTTGAATTTTTTGCATTTTTAACCGAGCTTTTTCAGCTTTAAAGGACTGCTTTACTAATAAAAGCCTAACTAAAATAGTCAACAAAATTATAGCCAAGCCCATATCTTTAACTAAAACAAACAAAAAAACTAAAATGTTGTATAAGGGGTAAGTAATTATTGTATTAAATAAATTTTCCATTTAAAACTCCTGTCTCTATTAAAAAAGCTGTTTAAGTACTAAGAATAGCATAAAGAAGATTGAAAGGTAAATCAACATAAGCAAAAAACCGTAAAGGGATTGTTTTGAAGTTACTTTCTGAGGTAAATCTTCTCCTGGTTTGGAAAATGGATTGCAGCGATTGATTCGCCAAAAACCACTAAATATTCCTAAAAAGGCCCCTTGTTTTTCAATAACTTTTTTAGTGTATTCGGAGCATGAAGGATAAAAGCGACAATAGCCGTGTGGGTAAAATTTTTTTAAAAAACCATGATCGGGCGAAATGGTTTTTTGATAAAACTCTATTAATTTAATCAGTATTTTCTTCATCTTTAAAAAGATTAGCTTTTTTGAGCGCTTTTTTTATTTCTTGGGAAAGTTCCTCGAAAGAAAGTTTTTTAGTTTCAGAAAGAATCATAATAATAATATCAAAATTTTTAATATTAGAAATTATAGGTCGGATTATTTCAGACAATCTTCTTTTTAAAAGATTTCTTTCAATGCTTTTGGGAGAAACTTTTTTGCTAATTATTAAAGAAAAACGAGGATTAGAAAACCTGTTAACTAGACTTTTGATTACAAAGAAAGAGCTTTTAACGCTCTTTTGTTTGTGAATTTTGTCAAAAAGCCTTGAACCGATTAGTCTGTATTTTTTAGCATACATAAAATTATTGGGCTAATTTTTTACGACCTTTTTGTCTTCTGTTTTTTAAAATATTTTGTCCATCTTTAGTAGACATTCTTTTTAAGAAACCATGTTTTTTGGCCTGTTTTTTCTTAGAGGGCTGGTAGGTTCTTTTTGGCATCTCTTACTCCTTAAATAGTTTGTATGTAAATAATTTTAACAGAAAAACGTCCTTATTGAAAGTTGTGGATAACTCTGTTAAGATTATCAATACTTTTATATAATTGTGGATATTATTAACGAAAAATTAAAAATGAACAAACAACAAGCCTGGGAAGCAATTTTAGGGGAACTTGAGCTTTCTATCAGTAAGGTTAATTTCACCACTTGGTTTAAAAACACCTCTTTATTAGATTATGACGAAAAAAAGGCTGTTATAGCCGTTCCTTCAATTTTCCATAGAGACTGGATAAAGAATAAATACGAAAAAGATTTGGCAAGTGCAGCTAGAAATGTGCTTGGCGAGGAGTTAAAAATTACCTATGAAGTTAAATCTCCCAACGAAATTAAAGAAGTTAAATTGGATTTAGATATAAAAGAAATAAATCCGACTGATAATATAGAAATAACCAATTTATCCTCATTAAACCCAAAATACACATTTGAAAGCTTTATAGTTGGACCTTCTAATAAATTAGCACAGGCTGCTTGTTTAGGAGTTGTTAATAATCCAGGGCATAAATACAATCCTTTGTTTATCTATGGAGGTGTTGGCTTAGGTAAAACTCATTTAATTCAGTCTGTAGGTAATGAAATTTTAAAAAAAGATCCTAATAAAAAAATTATTTATACTTCATCAGAGCGATTTACTAATGATTTTATAGAGTCTTTAAGTTCTAAAAAAACCAACTCATTTAAAAATAAATACCGCAATGTTGATGTTTTGATAATTGATGATATTCAATTTTTGGCAGGCAAGGAATCAACCCAGGAAGAATTTTTCCACACCTTTAATTCTTTATATCAGTCTAATAAACAAATAGTGCTTACTTCTGATCGACCACCTCAAGCCCTGAATACTTTACAGGAAAGAATTAAATCTCGTTTTGAAGGTGGCATGATAGCAGATATTCAAGCTCCTGACATAGAAACCAGAATAGCTATTATTCAGGAAAAAAATAGGGAAAAATCTTTTTCAATGTCTTCTGAGGTAATGGAGTTTATAGCTAAAAATATAACTCAAAATGTACGAGAACTTGAAGGGGCTTTAATGAGAGTGATGGCCTATTGTGAATTAAATGAAACACAGGCCTCTTTAGAAACAGTTAAATCTGCCTTAGAAACAGTTTTAGAAAGAACTCAGAAAAAATCTATTAAAACAAAAGATGTTTTAGAAAAAGTAGCCAGTTTTTACGATATAAAAGTTAAGGAAATTTTAAGCCCCAAAAGAAACAAAGAAATAGCCCAACCAAGACAAATAGTTATGTATTTATTAAAAAAGGAGTTACATCTTTCTTATCCTCAAACAGCTAAAGCCTTAAATAGAGAAGATCACACAACGGCAATGTATGCGGAAAAGAAAATAGATAAATTGTTTAAAGAAAGAGATTCAATAAGACACGATATAGAGGTAATTAAAGACAAGCTTTATAATTCTTAGTTTTTGCACCTTAATTTTAAATGTAGATATAGTGTAATTTATTGTGGATAGAAGGTGGTATAAATTTAATCGATTTTTTGTCAAGTTTTAAATTAGTATTTTTTCCACTTTTTATCAACAAATTATACATAAAGTTATTCAATTTAATTTTCTCTTTATAGAGTCATTAAGGGTGTTTTTCCATAGTTTCCACAACTCTTATTGTTATTATTATTTATATAAATAAAAAGAATTAATAAATAAACAATGTTAAAATAAAATTATTAAAAGGAAAAAATATGAAATTTTCATGTCTTCAAGAAAACTTAAATAAAGGCTTAAATCAAGTCTCTAAAATTGCTACCAACAAAAGTTCCTTACCTATTTTAGAAAATGTTTTACTTAAAACAGAAAATGGCAGATTAAAACTGGTAACCACTGACTTAGAAGCGATTATAATTCAATGGATTGGTGGAAAAGTGGAAAAAGAAGGTTCTATTACAGTTCCTTGTAGATTGTTTACTGACTATATCTCATCTCTACCTAATAATAAATTAAATTTAAAACTTGAAAATGAAACTGATTTATTAATACTAACAAATGAGAATGAAGCAACTATAAAGGGGCAAACCGCCGAAGATTTTCCAATTATTCCAGAAATAAAAGATAACTCTTTAATAACAATTGATCATAAAATTTTATCTGAAGCCATTTCACAGGTTGTTTTTGCCGCAGCTTTGGATGATTCAAGACCAGTTCTTTCAGGTGTTTTGTTTAGTTTTAATAAAAAAACCTTAAAATTAGTTGCCACCGATAGTTATAGATTAGCGGAAAAAGAAATAAGTTTTTCTTCCGATGTAAAAAAACCAAAAGATTTTATTATCCCAGCTAAAACAGTTGGAGAATTGCAACGAATTTTAGAGGGATCTGAAGGAGAAGTGGAAATTAAAATTGGAGAAAATCAAATTTTATTCCACACGAAAAGTACAGACATTATTGCCAGATTAATAGATGGTAACTTCCCTGATTATAAAAAAATAATTCCATCCCAATCCTCTACTAAAGCTACAATTGAAAGAAGCTCTTTAATAAATATCGTAAAAACAGCCAGCTTGTTTGCTAAAGATAGTGGCAATAATATTAAAATAGTTTTCGACCCCAAAGGTAAAATAGTTGTTTCTGCCACCGCTTCTCAAGTTGGAATTAACACTTCCTCCGCAGAGGCCTTGGTTGAAGGTTCTGAAGGAGAAATTTCTTTTAACGCTCGCTACTTAATGGATGTTCTGCTTAACCTTAAAGAAAATAAAATTTCCCTTGAAATTAGTGGTAAATTAAAGCCAGGCATAATCAAGCCAGAAAATAAAAAAGACTATGTTCATATAATTATGCCTCTTAGTGTTTAGCTCCCAATGAAAATACTAAAAATTGAGCTTGATAATATCAGGAACCTTAAAAAAACGGTTCTTGATTTAAATTATAATTTAGTTTTATTTATAGGCCAGAATGCTCAAGGCAAGACAAATCTGTTGGAGGCGATATATTTTTTAGCAATAACAAAACATCCCAGAAAGGGAAAAGACAGAGATATTGTTAATAAAAATAAAAAACAAGCCAGGATTATAGGTTTTTTTGAAGACGAGGAGAGAAATAGTATTAAATTAGAGTTTTTGATAGGGTCTAAAAAAATAGCAAAAATTAACGATAAAATTGTTAAATTAAGACAGGTCGTTGGATTAGTGCCAGTTGTTATATTTACAGCCGACGATTTAAATATAATTGAAAGTCCCCAAAAAAGAAGAAGATTTATTGATATACTTTTGAGTTTATTAGATAAACCTTATTTTGTAGATTTAGTTGAATATAAACAGGCGTTAAAAAGAAGAAACAAACTATTGTATCTGATTAAAAAAAATAAAGCTAAAAAAGAAGAGCTTTTATTTTGGGATGATAAAATATCACTGCTTTCAGAAAAAATAATAGAAAAAAGACAAAATATTTTTGAAAAAATTAATCAACACCTTTTAAGCTCAAAATTTTTTGATAATAGAAAATTTAATCTTAAGTATAAGCCTCAAGCAAAAACGAAAAATGAATTTTTAAAAATAATTAAAGAAAACCAAGACAAGGATATTGCTCTTGGTTTTACAAGTTTTGGCCCTCATAGGGATGAAATTAATTTTTATATAGATGGCTTAAAAATTGACACCCATGGTTCAAGAGGCGAAAAAAGAAGTTTGATTATTGAGCTTAAAAAGGCTGAAATTGCTATAATAAAAGAATCAAAACAACAAAACCCAATACTTTTATTAGATGATGTTTTTGCTGAACTTGATGTAAATAATTCAAAAAAAGTTAAAGAGCTAATAAGTGATCAACAAACTATTTTAACCGTAACTGACAAAGAAGATGTTTCTAATATTGTAAAGAAAGCAAAGCTTTATAGTATTAAAGAAGGATTAATCTCTTAAATTTTTATGGAACACATAAAAAAACAATTAAATATAAATGTTAATAAAAAGGGGTTGGTTAAAATTGTTGAAGCGGCCAGAGTTTGCTATTTATTTGAAAATTTAAAAAAAGATATTATAAAAAAATTTGATTGTCGGGCAATTTCTTTTAAAGGAGGTGTTTTAAAAATAGAGGCTCAGAATAATCCTGAAGCTTCTGAGTTAAGATTCCTATCTCAAAACATAAAAAAAGAGCTTAATAAAAAGCTCAAAGACGAGATAGTTTTAAAAATAATTGTTATAACTAAGTTTTAATTATTTTTTCTAAATCAACTACAAAAATAACAGCCCCAGAAGTAGCAACTGTTTCTGCTTCTGGTATTAAAAGTCCGCCCGGATCTACCGATTGAGAAACAGGCGTTGGTATATTTTCCAGCTTAGCAGTACAGCAGCTTTTAATTAGGGTGATAATATTTTCAACTTTTTCTTTTTCTGTGGCAATCAAAAAAACAAGCCCTTCTTTTTTTAAAAAAGTTCCTTGAGATGTTAATTTAGTGGCCGATAACTTTTCTTTTTCCAAACCAGCCAATAAATTTTTTTCATCTTCTTTGTTTATGATAGCAATTAAAAGTTTCATAGTTACTCTAAGATTAATGAATATAATGAGCGTTTATTATTTATTAAAGATTCAAAATATAGTTTATTGTCTACCATTGTCAAATTATTAATGTAGCCAAGGTCATGGTTTATTTTATAGTTCTTTTTTGTCATATTGCTATAATTTATTAATAATATTTGGTTGCTCTTTTCTAAAATGAATAAGTCATTATTTATTAGCCCAAAAAAATTATAATCTCCTTTATAAACCTCTTCTGATTTATTGTTAGACATATTAAATTTATTGATTCCCTTAATGTTATTTTTATTTTGCCAAGAATAGAAAACAAAATCATTATTGTTATTTATTATTGCTTTTTCTACAAAATTATTTGTGTAATAAAGACTTTGTAAATTATTTATGTCAAAAAACTCAAATATAGGTTCTGACTCACCAATTTCTATGGTTGAATAAAAGGCTATGTTATTTTTTTCTGACCAATTAATAAATTCAGGATTAATAGTGTCTTTATTTATTCTTGCAATATTGCCATTCTCTGTGTTTAATATACCAACTACTAGAGTATTTAGTTCCCTATCTCTTGATATTAGAATAACTTTTTTGTCGTCTTCTGACCAGTTACCCGCCCTGATAAATTCACCATTTATTAAAGAAATATTTTTTTTAGCTATGTCTAATAAATATGTTTTTGGTTTAGTGTCTTTATTAATTAAGATGACTCTTTTTTTATTTGTTGACCAAGAAAGATGCTCAATATTTGTTAGTATTTCGCTAAAAATTATTTCAACCTCTCCTGTTGAAAGGTTTCTTTTGGCTAGCTGATTTTTATCGTTAAGATAAAAAGCAAAGTTTTTTTCGAAAACAATATTTTTAACAAAATTTTCAATTGTAACGATTATTGGTTTTGCATGAAATTTAATTATTTTTTTACCCAAATAGGTAATTTTTATTGATTCTTCTTGCTCTTCGTAGCCAATTTTTTTAATTTTTATTTTATAATTACCTGGCCAGAGTTTTTTCTTAAAAATATCCTTCGCTTCATGCTCCTTTTCTTTAATAATAATTTTATACTCGCCGCTATTTTCTATAACAATAGTGGTTCTAAGGGAGAAAATTATAATAACAATAAATATACATGCAAAAGATATATAAAAATATTTTAATTTAAAAATTTTTAACATTGAGGTTCGTGTTTTGGCCCTTTCTCTATATTTATATCAAAATGATAATGATCAGCATGGCCACCTATAGCTTTGATTCGGCCGGGCAAGTTTTCTTGTTGTAACCAGCTGTTGATTCTTTGTATTACTACAGGATCATCATACCACAAGTTTTTTACTAAACCTGTTTTAAAATATTCTTGAATAAGTTCAATCGAAAGCTCTCTATTATAGCCAGAGTTACTCATCATTAAGCCGTTATTTGTTATATCAACTGCTATTCCCCATTTATGAGAAACGCTAGGTGGATAGCCTGTATTGAGGTTACCAACCCTTATTTTTTTATCCGGATGTTTTTGATGCCATCTTTGAGCTACAGTATAAATAAATTGTATTAATTCCAACTTACCATACCTTTTATTCTGGCAGCTAACTATTGTATACGACCCATCTATGGATTCGGGCATTTTATAATATACTCCCATAACCATATCGCTCATATCTAGATTAGGGGGTGTCATTAGACCAGTTTCTGGTACAATAGGCGAATTATTACTTGTGCCTCCTGTGCCACCAGCTAACCATAGAGTTGCTGCTAAAATTAATCCGAGAGCACCTAAAACAAAAACTCCGATAATACAACCAATCATTTTTGGCAGGCTCATGCCAGTTGTTTTTTCTGATATTTTAGAGAGAGCCCCGATAGCTAATCCAACTCCTGGTAGAGCTGCATTGGCAGCTGTCTCTATGCCTTTTTCCGCAACTTCTTCAGCTGCTTTCTCAGCTGCTTTCTCAGCACCTTTTGCCGCCGCCTTACTAGCCCCTTCGCCAGCCTTTTCGGCTCCTTTTTTTCCGGCATTGCCAAGTTTATTTTTAAGTCCATCAATTCTTTCTTTAGTATTCCCTGCTTTATCTTTTAAGTCTTGTGCTTTTTCTTTAGTATTGTCAAAACGATCTTTTATTGAAGGACCTTGAATGTCTTGACCACCAGAATCATCTATTTCCTCTAATGGATCAGATGGATTTGGGTCTAAATTGTCGAATGGGTCATTTGGCATTTTTATTTAATTAATAACTTTTTCATAATTTACTTGCCACATTTTATTTATCTTTTTCAGTCTTATTTCCCGTTTTTTATTAATTGATGTTTGGTCATTGATAGTAGTTGATAAATATTCTACTAAAACAATAGCCTGATTATTGTTTATAGAAATAAAATTTATTGATATAAATTTAGAAGCATGTGGGCTATCCCCAACAAAGTCTCTTTTTCTTTCAGTGGCATAATAGTAGATGGTGTCATAGTATTCTTCGGTGAGGAAAGGTTTTATTTTTTGTAAGTATTCTTGGTTTGTTTGATTTTCGTAAGTATAACGAGCTTCTATAAAATTTTTAACCTGTTCAGTAATTTCTTGTTTAACTTTTTCAATACTTTCAGTCATATTAATAATAACTTCTTTTTTTTGGAAAAAACCCATTTTAAAATCTACACTGTAATCATCATAACCCTCTTTAGTGGCTAAAATATGATAATTTCCTGGAAAAACTGATACTTTTTTATTTTTTTCAAAAGCTATTTTTTTATTATTAATAAAAATTTCTATTTCAGGTTGATTTGAATTTATTAAGATAGAAGATCTTCCGAAAATTAATATAAAAATTAAAAGAATAACAACGATTAAAGTAACAAGCATGATTATTTTTTTATTCATTTTTTAACCTTTTATATTTTCTAAATTAATGGACCTAGTGGTATGCTTTGGTCAGCTGCTAATCCAAAATGAACAAAACCTTTTTTGTCATTTGGATTACCAGTATAAGGATTTTCTAGTTCTAAATATCTATAAACTTCTGGTGGGGCGCCTGCATTTATGCCATCTCGGTCTGTAACAAATTGGGCAGGACCAGTTTCTTCAATACTTACAACAATTCTTTTACCGTTAGCGGGGTTTGTTATTATTACTTTTTTATGACGATAATCTTCTTTATGTCCATCATACTCCCATTGCATATTAAAATACCATCTTTCTTCTTCGGTTTTCATTCCTGATCCAAAAGCTCCACAACCGCCAGCAGTAATGATATTACCACCTTCTTTAGAATCATCTCCCACATAATGAATTTTATTTGAGATACAATTATTATTTGTTGGATCTCCGCTAACAATGTCTCCAATACCACCTCTATTAGACGGGAACAAGTGATCTTCGTGTCCCAATTTTCCTTCAAGAGCTGGCATTTTTACATTACCTAAAACAGAGACTGTGTCAGTTGAACCTGTAAAGTTGCTGGGTGAATTACTGTCAGGTTTTATTCCCAGGCTAGCTAAAATAACACCAGCTAAGAGCATAACTATAAAAACAAAAGCGCAAGCCAATAAAGGTATAAAACCAGCTTCATCTATAATTTTATACTTCCATTTCATAATTCATTTGCTCAAGTTGTTGAGGGTCTGTAGTTACTAGTTGGTCTTCAGCATAAGAAGCATAAACTTGAATTGCTACATGGTCTTGACCTGCAAAAAATATACCTGTTCCCCGAGATGCTTTGAGCAAGAAATTTCTTTCCCCATCGGTTAATTTAAAAACATTAGAAATTAAATCTATAGCTGCTGGTGATTGTTTTAAAAGAATTCTCATAGCAGAGTTAGTTACTATAGCCTTGCCGTACTGAGAACCTAAAAAGTCTTCTACATCTTGAGTTATGGTGGTTACCCCTAAATAGTATTTTCTGGCTCGCTTGGCTATGGCATACATAAATTTAGCTGAATCTTCATGTTGCATCATTATCCAGGCCTCATCAACTATTAAAAGTCTTTTTTTGATATTATTTTTAATGCTATTCCAGATATGGCCCATAACCATATACATAGCTACTGGGCGTAATTGATCTTCTAAGTCTCTAATAGAAAATACTGTAAACCGGTTGTCAAAATTGATATTGGTAGGTTGGTTAAATAAGCCCGCAAAAGTTCCGTTAGTATATTTTTTTAATTTAACTACCATATTTTCAGTATCACGCATGTTTTCTAAAACATTTACTAAGTCTTGCATTAAAGGTGGTTCATTGTGGTGGGTTTTAGGGTCTGAGGTAATATCTTTTATAGCATAAACTTCTGATAAAGCTTGATCTAAAATTGCTTCTTCTTGAGGAGAAATTCCGCCAAACATGACCTTAATTAAACCAGCCAACATAATTTGGTTTGATTTCAAGACATCTTGATCTTCTCCTACAGAAGGATCTACCTTGGGCAAATCAAAAGGGTTAATATTAGTTTTTGATTTTAAAGAAATATGTATATAGCTTCCACCAACTGAATTACAAAGTCTTTCATATTCATTTTCTGGATCGATAACAATAATCTCTGTCCCCATCAAAAGACTTCTCAGGGCTTCTAATTTTACAGTATAACTTTTTCCAGCTCCAGCTGTAGCAAAAATTGTGCAATTAGCATTTTCTAAACTAAACCTATCAAAAACTATTAAGCCGTTGTTATGAAGGTTAATGCCATAATATATACCATCGTCTTGAGTTAGTTCCATGGAAGTAAATGGAAAGGTGCTAGATAAAGCCGAAGTGTCCATATTTCTCATTACCATAAGCTGATCAGTGGCTTGAGGTAAAGTAGAATTAAAGCCTTGCTCCATTTGTAAATTAGCTTGCTTAGTATAAACTAGTTGGCTACCTAAAATAGTTTCTAATTCTTTTGTTATGCCGTCTAATTCTTTAAGAGTGTCAGCGTATATTGTGAAGTACAGAGAATACTGGAAAAATCTTTCCATGCCTTGCTGAAGGACATCTCTCATTTCCTCTGCATCTTGAAGGGCAGTTTCTAGCCCTGGATCTCTAACCTGGCCTTTTTCTTGAGACATCATCATGGCTGATTCCATTTGACCAACTTTTTTGCGTAAATTTTCCATAATTAATTTAGTATCAACTGGGTAAATAAACATGGAAATATCCATATTGTAGTTAAAATTAATAACAGGAGAAAGCCAGTTAGTATAAAGATATCTAGGATATGTAAAAACAAATAAAGTTCTAACAAATTTATTGCCAATTTTTAAGTGATTAAACTCTATGTCTAAAGCAGATGGAGCAATTAAATCTTTAACAGAAGCTAAGCCTTCTTCGTAAACTCTATGAGCTTCTAATTCACGCTGTTTTTGAGTTTGTTGAAATTCTAATTCTGTTTTTCTTTGTTCCTTATGTTCTTTCCATTCTTTATAGGTAGGACTCATGATTATTCTCCCTTAACAATGTTAGTTGTTATTTCGCCAGTATCAGAAATTTTTTCTCTTTGAGAAGTTTCGGGATTATAAACTTCATAAAATAACTCTATTAATTCAGCAGTATTTAACATTGCAGAGACTAGTCCCATATTTCCTATGTTACTGACAACAAGTTCCACTCTTTCAAGGAGTTGGTTTTTTTGTATTTCAAGCTCATCGGTTTTAATTTTTTCAGACCAAGTAGGATTTAAGGCGCTGCCAATTTTCTGGACGAAACCAACTTTCTTTTTAGTAATATCGATAGCGCTTGGATAGAAGGGGACAACAATATAGAACTTTTTATCCATTATTTTAGCCACATCAAGCATTTCTCTTATAAAATTAAGATACTGTTCTATCTGATTTTTAATAAAAGGAGAGTTTTCTTGAAAAATTCTTTGATTAACTTTTTTCAGGTAATTATCTAACTGAAGGTTTTTAGATCTCATTAAGATTTGTATTGGAAAATTTAAAGAGTTTAAAAAGTCTTGATAAGCTCCAACTATAGCTTCTTGTTCCTGAGGTGATTTTAATTCAAAATTTATAGAAGAAATCATTAAGACTGCCCTTAATGAACCATCTTTCATAATTAAAATATTATCTCTAGCCTCAGAAATTTCTAAGTAAGCTTGAACACTTGCTTCTATTGGTTTGCCTGTTTGTAGTCTTGGATTTTGTTGATTTTGTGACATTTTCTTATATCAATTTTAACATATTAATAAATTAATAAAAATTTTGTCCGGTTTTGATAATTTTTGGTTTTGATTTTTTTGTTTGAGTTTTTACTGCTTGGTTAAACTCCTCGATTTCCTTTTTAAGCTCAGAACCTTCATCTGAAAAAGCTAAAACATCATCTAGGTTACTTTCGTCAACCATTATATTAACGCTTGGTTTCTCTGACCAAGGGGTCATTATCCTTTCCTCCTGAGCTGTTTTGTTTAGATAATTATGAGATTTCAAATCAATTTTTGATTCTTCTAAAGTTTTAAAAATAACAGGCTCCACTGGTTTTATTCTTGTTTTTTTTCTTTTCTTGGTTTTTAAGGGAGCTTTAATCTGTTTTTCAAGATCCTCAACTGTTTGTTTAAAAGTCTTTAAGTTTTCTTTTTGTACTTTTTCTTGCTCTTTTATCTCCAGTTTAATTTTTTTCTCAATCTCAGCCCTAAGTTTAGCTTCAACTTTAGCATATTCTTCCTCTATTTTCCTTGTTTTTTCTTCAATAATTTTTTGATCTAAGGCAGGCCTGATGATAGTTTTTTGTGAAGATGATATTGTTGGAGTCAAGTCTTTTTTTATTTGTACCGTTGATAGTTCTGGTGGCGTTATTTTTTCTGTTTGAGTTGAGGGTTCGATTTTTAATGGTTTTTCTGTAGTTGGTGTGTTGCTTGTTGCTTTTGTTTCTGTTGTTTGAGCTTTATTACTTTCTTGAACTACTGTTTCTATTTTTTGTTGGTCAATATCATTTATTTTAATTTCTTGGGAGTTAACCTGCTCTTTTATATTCGTTTGGTCATATGTTATTTCCTGATTAAGATTAGCGGGAACCTGCTCTGTGTTCATTTCTGATTCTAGTGGTTGTTCGATTTGTTCTGAAATGCTAGGCTCTGGTATTTGACCATTCCAGCCCCTAGAGTCTAACACTTGAGCCAGTTGTTCTAAGCGACTTTTTACTTCTTGAGGATTTATGTTTTGAACCTCAGTTTCTTCCTTTTTGGGAGTATAAGAAATGTCTGGAAGAGATATATCTTTAGCCCACACTCTTTTTCTTGGTTTAGCTAAATATATAATTAAGGCGGTTAAATAGTCTGATAATTCCATGCCTTGAATTTTAACAACAGAAAAAGACGCTATAGGTGCAAAAAAAAGCAAACCCATTAAAAGCGAAAAACTACCGGCTCCTAATTTACTAAAAATTGAATAGGTCATGTAGCCAATCATGGCACCGCCAATTAAAAATAAAAACTGTTTCAGCGTAAATGGACCGAAAATTCGGTCTTCTCTTTGTACGTCTTGAGGAACTTTATATTGTCCCATGCATATTATTATACCACAAAAAAGAGCCTA
>CAZGIU010000008.1:0-12581 GCA_964526535.1 uncultured Candidatus Saccharibacteria bacterium
ACTGTTGGAACCTCTGGAACGCAGGTTGTTAATTTAAATGTAAATAGTACTAATCAATATATTGGAGGCGCTTTTACAGCAATAAGAGAAACAGGCAGTGCCAATATAACCCAGATAATTGTTTCGGAGACAGGTACAGTTAATGCGACAGCAGATCTTTCAAATTTAAATTTATATTACGAAACTGAAGGCACCTGTGTATATAATGGCACGGAACCACTTTTTGGTACAGCCGCGTCTTTTAATGCCTCTCAAAAAGCAACTGTTACAGGGACAATAGCAGCGGGAACTTCGCAGATTTGTATTTATTCTGTTTTAAATATTGGCGCTGGCGCAGCTGCGGGGCAAACTATTGATATTGAAATTACAAATCCATCAACAGAAGTAACGATTGCTTCTGGTGTTGTTTCTCCAGCAACTCCTGTTGCAATTTCTGGAACAACAACGCTTGTAGTTTCTGCAAATACTGCGCCAAATAATCCAACCTCTCTTGTTCAAAGAAAAGCTACTGGCGGTACAATTTTAAATACTGGAGATTGGACCAACGAAACACAGGTTCAATTTACAGCAACAGCAACAGATACTGACAATCCAGATACCCTGCAGCTTTGTGTAGAAAAAGATATCTTAGGAACGAATTTTTCAAATACAGAAGATTTGTGTGGTACAGGAGTGGCTTATTCTGGTTCTGGTGTAACAGTTACAGTTACCATAACTGGTCAAACAGATGCCTCAGAATATCACTGGCAGGCAAGAATTAAAGATGCCGCTGGTGCATATTCTTCTTGGGTTTCTTATGGAGGAAATGCCGAATCAGCCCGTGATTATGGTATTGATACCACGCCACCAACAAATGGAACAGTAAACGATGGAACAGGCGCAGACGCAGATTACAATAACGGCTCATTAAATAGTTTAAGCGCCAATTGGTCTGGTTTTAATGCTGGTGTTTCCGGTATTTTAAAATATCAGTATGCTATTGGCACAACTGCTGGTGGAACAGATGTAGTTTTTTGGACAGATAATGGCACCAATACTTCGGTTACAAACAACAGTTTAACTTTGCGTACTTCTCAAAAATATTACTTTTCTGTTAAAGCTTTTGATAATGCGGGAAACGAAAGTTCATCGCCGCCTTCATCTAACGGTCAAGAGGTTTTGCCTCAGCTTACCTTTACTATTAACGAATCGTCAGTAATTTTTAATAATTTAAACAGTACCAATAACTGGACTGACACCAAAACCTCAACTTTTACTATTAATAATACCAATGCCTATGGTGGTTATTCGGTTATTGCTTACTCTACTGATTTTTTGAGGTCCATTGCTTATCCCGCAGTTACAATAGGTAATTTTCAAGGGACTTATTCAGCGCCGGAGAGCTGGTCTCCACCCGGGGATTCAAAATATGGCTTTGGCTTTTCAACCTCAGACTGCGATGTAAACTTAGGTAAGTTTTGGCAATCACCAGGATGTGGTGGAACTCAATATTTTTCTAGATTCAGCCAAAATTGGACGGATTATAACAAAGTTGCAGACCGTTTGGGGCCAATTACCGGCACACCAATAACAAATGAAAGCTATACAATTACTTACAGGGTGGCAGTTCAGAATAGCCAGGCCGCCTCTACTTATCAAGCCAGGATAACTTATATAGCTACAGCTACTTTTTAGAGTTTTTAAGAGTTGACGCAGATTAAATAAAATGTTACCTTAGATGTAAGGTAACATTTTATAAATATGAAAGAAAAATTTATTACAACTAATGAGTTAGCTAATGATGCTTCTAAGGTTTTAAAAAATTTAAAACAAGGCGAAGGAGTAGTGGTTTTAAGATATTCAAAACCAGTAGGAGTTTTAATCTCATATGAGGACTATAAGAAGATTGAAAATATGGAGATGAATTTTGTTCATGAATGTAAGAGCTGTTTAGCTTCAGCTAAAAAAAGTTTTAGGAGCAAGAAGTGAAAGAATACTACTTCGATTATGCAGGCACTACACCCATAGATAAAAGTGTCTTAAAAAGCATGTTGCCCTTTTTGAAAAAAGAGTACGGTAATCCTTCTACTTTATTTTCTAAGGGCAGAACCGCTAAAGAAGTCTTAGAAAAATCCCGCAATTTTATTGCTAAAACAATTGGTGCTAAAAGCTCAGAAATTATTTTTACTTCCGGGGCCACAGAAGCATCTAACTTAGCCATTAGAGGAGTTGTTTTTAGTGCCCAAAAAGAGGGCTGGGGCAATCACCTTATTACTACTAAAATAGAACATCCCTCTGTTTTAAATACAGTTAAAGATTTAGAGAAAAATTATTCTTTTAAAGCAACTTATCTTAAGGTAAATAAAGATGGACTTGTTTCTTTAGCTGAGTTAGAAAAAGCTATCAACCATAAGACAATTTTAGTTTCTATAATGTATGCTAATAATGAAATTGGCACGATTCAGCCAATAGAAAAAATAGGCAATCTTATTAAAAAAATAAATAAAAAAAGGGCAGAGAAAAAAATTCATCCTGTTTATTTTCATTGTGATGCTGTCCAAGCTATTCAGTATTTTGATATCAATGTTGAAGAAAATAATTTAGATTTAATGTCTATAACGGCTCATAAATTTTACGGGCCAAAAGGCATTGGTTTTTTATATATAAAAGGTGGGACCGAGCTTTTATACCAACAAACTGGCGGTCATCAAGAAGTAGGTAGAAGGGCTGGAACTGAGAATACTGCTTTAATCGTTGGTATGGCCAAGGCTTTAGAGATTGCTCAGAAAAATAGAAAAAAAGAAGCAGATAGACTAAGAAAATTAAGGGATAAAATTATAAGTGAAGTTTTAAAAATGAAAGATGTCAAACTAACCGGTCATAAAGACAAAAGGCTTCCTCATATAGCTAGTTTTGTAATTAAATATGTAGAGGGAGAGTCTATATTGCTCAGGCTCGATAGAAAAAATATTTATGTAGCCACCGGCTCTGCTTGCTCTTCAGATTCTTTAGAGCCATCCCATGTTTTATTAGCTCTGGGCATTAAGCATGAAGCTGCTCATGGGAGTTTAAGAATTTCTTTAGGCACAGATACAAACTTAGAAAAAGTAAATTATTTATTAAAAAATTTACCACCGATTATTGCTGATTTACGAGAAATATCGGCAGTAAAAGGCGATTTTTAAAAAAAAATTAATAATTGCCCGCCCCCACTTTCAGTTTTTGGCGGGTCTCGACCTCGATAAGGAATGATTGTTTCGAGGTCTCGAAAAGGAGATTTTTAATGGCAGATTTATATACAAAAAAAGTAATGGAACATTTTGAACATCCTCATAACATAGGTGATATTAAAAACCCTGATGGGGTGGGCAAAGTTGGTAATCCTGTTTGTGGTGATGTAATGCAAATTCAGATTAAAGTTGGTCGTAACAAAAAATATCAAGAATTTATTGAAGACATAAAATTTAAAACTTTTGGTTGTGCAGCTGCGATTTCTACTAGCAGTATGATAACTGACTTAGCTAAAGGAAAGACCTTAGAAGAAGCTTACAAAATAGAAAAAGCAGATGTTTCAAAAGCTTTGGGCGGGTTACCGCCAATTAAAGAACATTGTTCCAATTTATCAACTGATGGTTTGAGAAAAGCTATTGATGATTACAGATCAAAATCAAAAAAATAGAAAATAAAAAATGAATTATATAGATTTAGCCATAGTTTTAGCTTTAATTGCCTACTTAGCTTCTGGTTACTTTAAGGGGGCACTTAAATCAGTCTTAGAATTTCTGTCACTAATTTTTTCGGTAATTTTAGCCTTCTTGCTCAATAATGCTTTTGCTGGTTTAATCAATAATTTTTTAGAGTTGCCGCCCAATCTTTTAAAGGTTATTTCCTTTTTATTAATTTGGTCTGTTTTTGAGGCGATTTTTGCCTTAATTATCAATAGATATTATCCAAAAATACCTAAAGAAAAACGAAATTCTAAAATAAATAAATACTTGGGCTTAATACCAGAATCTATTAGGGGAATTTTGGTTGTTTCTTTAATGTTAATTTTTGCTATTAGCTTGCCAATTTCTTCAAGGATCAAAGACACCATAAATGAATCCTTTTTAGCTAAACCGTTTTTAAAGTTAGCCTCAGGTATTGAATTAAAGTTAAATTCTTTCTTGGGAGATGCCGCCAAAGAAGCTTTTACTTTAATAACTATTAAGCCTGACTCAGAAGACTCAATTGATTTAGGGTTTTCTACTGAAGATTTTGAAGTTGACAGAGAGGCTGAGCAACAAATGTTGATTTTGGTTAACCAAGAGAGGCAAAAAAGAGGCTTAAACACTTTGGCTTGGGATGAGGAGATAGCTAAAGTTGCCAGGCTTCATTCAGCTGATATGTTTAGGCGGGGCTATTTTGCTCATGATAACCTTGACGATTTAACACCTTTTGATCGCATGGAAATCGGAGGCATAATTTTTGGTTTAGCCGGTGAAAACTTAGCCTTAGCGCCAAGTGTGGCTTTAGCTCATCAGGGTTTAATGGATAGCCAGGGTCATCGTGAAAATATTTTACGACCCGGCTTTAAAAGAATCGGAATTGGCTGTCAGGATGGAGGTGTGTATGGTAAAATGTTTACACAAAACTTTGCCGATTAATTTATTCTGGGATTTAAAAATGACAAAAGATAAAAAAAATAAATTTAATAAAGGGCTTTTAATAATTTCAGGAATAGTTTTATTTTTTATTTTTTCTGGTTTTTTATTCTTATTCTCTGTGGGTTCTTTTTTATCACCTCAGGATAAATTAGAAAAAGCTGATGTTATTGTAGTTGTGTCTGGCGGAGAAACTTTTTCAAGAACCCAAAAAGCAGTTGAATTATATAAAGATAATTGGGCGCCAAAGATAATAGTTTCGGGCGCAGCTCGTTCTGGTGAAATTTCCAATGCTATGGCCATGAAAAGTTACGCTATTAAAAAAGGTGTTTTGGCCAAAGATATTTTTATTGAAGAAGAATCTAATTCTACCTATGAAAACGCTCTTTTTTCTAAAAATATAATTGAAAAAAATAATTTCAAAAAAATAATTTTAGTTACTTCGCCATATCATCAACGCAGAACTTATATGAATTTCAGATTTGTTTTAGGTTCAGACTATCAAATAATTAACCAGTCATCTCCTGATTCTAATTGGTCAAGTTCTTCTTATTTTGAATCCAAGAAAAACATTAAAATAACTTTTGATGAACTTTCCAGGATTATGTACTTATTTTTTACACAAGATTATTCTAGAGAGGTTAATTAATGGCTACGACAAAAATTGCTATTGCTATGTCTGGTGGAGTTGATTCCTCAGTTTCTGCCTATTTATTGGCTAAAAAATATGGCCAAGATAATGTTTTTGGTATGACTTTAAAACTTTTTGATAGTGAAGAAAATCATTTAAAAAAAGCTCATCAGGTTTGTGAGCATATAGGCATTAAGCATTTTGTTATAGATTTAAGAGAAACCTTTAAAAAAGAAATTATTGATTATTTTATTAAGGAATATCTGGACGGCAAAACTCCCAACCCTTGCGTTAAATGCAATAGAATTATTAAGTTCGGGGAGCTCTTAAAAGAAGCTGGTAGGCTGGGAGCCAGAGAAATAGCCACTGGTCATTATGTTCAGAAAAAACTTAAAGGTGGTATTTATCATTTATATCAAGGCAAGGATAAAACCAAAGATCAGTCATATTTTCTTTACAGGCTAACTCAGTATGAGTTAGCTCATGCTATTTTCCCTTTGGGCTCTTTAAGAAAAGAAAAAGTTAAGAAAATAGCCAGCAAATTAAAGTTACCTAATATTCAAACAGAATCCCAAGAAGTTTGTTTTGTTAATGAATCGCTTAATAATTTCTTAAAAAAAAGGATAAAAAGTAAAAAGGGTCCAGTCCTTGATTTAGATGGCAAAAAAATTGGCTCTCATGAAGGTGCTTTTTTATATACAGTTGGTCAGCGGAAAGGACTTGGAATTTCTTCTGAGGAGCCTTTATATGTAATAAAAACTGATATTTCTCAAAATTCAGTGATTTTAGGAAAAGAACTTTATCTTTATCACAATCAAGCTGAGATTTTTGATACCAATTGGATTTTAGGCCAATTACCCCAAAAAGGGGAAACCTTAGATGCTAAAATTCGTTATGCTGCCAAGCCAGTTAAAGCTGAAATTTTTTCAGCTAAAAACCAAGCCAGAATAAAATTTTTAGAGTTAGTTAGGGCGGTTACCCCAGGTCAGTCTGTTGTTTTTTATAAAGGTAAAGAAGTTTTAGGTGGAGGAATTTTAAGGTAATATATATAATATGAAAACTCAAGATTTAAGAAAAAAATATTTGGAATTTTTTAAAAAGCACAACCATGTAGAAATTAATTCTTCTTCACTGTTGCCTAAAGATGATCCAACTACGCTTTTTACCGGTTCAGGTATGCAGCAGTTAATGCCCTATCTTTTAGGCAAAGATCATCCTAAAGGAAAAAGATTGGTTGACTCTCAAAAGTGTTTTAGAGCTGAAGATATTGACGAGGTTGGAGATAATCGTCACACAACTTTTTTTGAAATGTTAGGTAACTGGTCTTTAGGTGATTATTTTAAAGAAGATCAGCTTAAATGGTTTTTCTCTTTCTTGACAGATGAGTTAGGTCTTAATCCAGAAAGATTATATGTAACAGCTTTTTTAGGCGATAAAAAAACAAAGATTAAAAAAGATGAAGAATCAGTAAAAATTTGGCAAAATCTTTTTTTATCAAAAAATATTAATGCCCAAGTCATCGAAATTGGTTCTGAAGAAATAGGTTATAAACTTGGGATGCAGGGTGGCAGAATATTTTACTACGATGCTTCAAAAAACTGGTGGAGCCGAGCTGGTGTACCAGAAAATATGCCTGAAGGTGAGCCCGGCGGACCCGACTCAGAAGTTTTTTATGAATTTTCTGAAATTCAGCATGACAAGAAATTTGGAGAAAATTGTCATCCAAATTGTGATTGTGGTCGTTTTATGGAAATTGGCAATTCGGTATTTATGGAATATGTTAAAAACGAAGATGGAAGTTTTTCTCAGCTTCCTCAAAAAAATGTTGATTTCGGTGGTGGCTTAGAAAGGATCGCAGCAGCCCTTAACAATAGTCCGGACATTTTTCAAATTGATGTTTTTAAATCAGTTATTAGCGATATAGAGAAACTAACAGGAATTAGTTATCAAAAGGCTGATGAAAAAGTTAAGAGATCTTATCGAATTTTGTGTGATCATATTAGGGCGGCCACTTTTTTAATGGCCGATGGCGCAAGGCCTTCAAATTTAGGTCAGGGCTATGTTTTAAGGAGATTAATCAGAAGAGCCATTAGATTCGCTAAGCTGGCTCAGATTTTTAAAAAGGGGATTTGCTCGAAAATTTCCAATTTTATAATAGAGGATTACCAGTATCATTATCAGAATTTAGCCCACAATAAGAATTCTATAATTTCTGAATTTGATATTGAAGAAACTAAATTTGAAAAAGTAATTGAGGGCGGCACAAAAAAAATAGAATTTTTACTAACCAATGGTAGAAAAATTTCTGGCTACGAGGCCTTTGATTTATTTACTATTTATGGATTCCCATTTGAATTAACTAAAGAAATAGCTAAAGAAAATGGTATTAAGATTGATGAAGATACCTTTAAAAAAAAATTTGAGCAGCATCAAAAAATTTCTCGCGCTAATGTTCATGAAAAAAAATTTGAAGGCGGTTTAGCTGACAAGAAAAACCCTAAAATAATAAAATATCATACCACCGCTCATCTAATCTTAGCCGCTCTTAAATCTATTTTAGGTGATCATGTTCATCAAAAAGGTTCTAATATTACTGAAGAAAGAATACGCTTTGACTTTTCTCATCCTGAAAAAATGACCGAAGAAGAAAAACATAAAGTCGAAGAATGGGTAAATGATAAAATTTCTAAAAAATTGGATGTTTATCTTACAGAAACAAGCATTGAAGGTGCTAAGAAATATAAAGCAGAAGGTGAATTTACCGATAAATATGGTGATAAAATTAAAATTTATTCTATCGGAGGAAAAATAGATTCGGATAAAGCTGTTTCTAAGGAAATCTGTGGTGGGCCTCATGTAAATAATACTTCTGAGTTAGGGTTATTTAGGATTAAAAAAGAAGAATCCTCGTCCTCTGGTGTTCGTCGCATCAAAGCAGTTTTAGAATAAAATTTCTTTATAAACTAGCTTCAATTTGATACAATAATCTTTGATATTAATCAGGATTAAACTTGGGATTATTTGATAGACTAAAAAAACAAAGAAAAGGCACTTTTGCTTGCGCTTTAGATATAGGCACTGAATTTGTTAAAGCTTTGGTTTTTGAAATCCAGGAAGATGGAAAGGGTCAGGTAGTCGGAGTTGGTCGTCAACGGCAAGGCTTAGGTGATATGCATTCAGGGGCCGTTACTGATATTGCCGGAGTTATTAATAATTGTGCTAAAGCTTTGGAACGAGCCGAAGAAATGGCTCAAGTAAGAGCAGATCAAACAGTTTTAGGGATAGCTGGAGAAATGGTTAAAGGTCAAACTACCCATGTCCACTATGAAAGGCTTAAACCATCTATTAAAATTGATTTAGCTGAGCTTAGGAACATTGTTCAAAAAGTTCAATGGAAAGCTTTTGATCAGGTTCGTCGCCAGTTAGCCTGGGAGACTGGTCGTAATGAAGTTGATGTTAAACTTGTTAACGCGGCTATAGTTGATGTTAAAATTGATGGTTTTAAAATTAATAATCCCATAGGTTTTCAAGGTAAAGACGTAACGATTGGTATTTTTAATGCCTTTGCTCCATTAGTTCACTTAGGGGCTCTTCAAACAATTGCCAATGAATTAGAGTTAGATATTTTGTCAATCGCAGCTGAACCTTACGCTGTAGCTAGGTGTGTTTCAGGTGATGATTCTCAGGAATTCTCAGCAATTTTTATAGATATTGGTGGTGGCACGACAGATATTGCAGTTGTACGTAATGGAGGAGTTGAAGGTACTAAGATGTTTGCTTTAGGTGGTAGAGCTTTTACTAAAAGACTTTCCCAAGTTCTAAACACGAGCTTCAATAAAGCCGAAGAAATTAAAATCGGCTATTCCAACGGAATGCTTAATGCTAAATCTATGAAAATTGTTAGAGAGGCTGTTTCTGATGATGCAGAAGTTTGGATCTCCGGGGTAGAACTTTCTTTATCGGAATTTTCCAATGTTGATTTACTGCCTTCAAGAATTCTTTTATGTGGCGGCGGCTCAAATTTACCAGACATTAAACGAGTTTTAGAAGGTGAGAAATGGTACAAAAATTTACCATTTGCCAGAAAACCAAAAGTAATGTTTATAAAACCGGATCACGTAAACAATATAGTTGATAAAACTGGTCTTTTAAAAGATCAGCAAGATATAACTCCAATGGGACTGGCTAACATAGCTTTAGATTTGGCCGGAGAAGAAGAAGTCTTGCAAGGAGTTCTAAGGAAAGTTATAAACATAGTGGGTAAATAAATGGCAGAAAAAATTTTATACATAGAAGCTGATGAAGAAATAACAGGTGTTATTTCCAGACTTAAAAAATTAAAATCATCAAAGGTTGCTATTGTGGTGCCTAAGGGCGCTATTATGCTTCAAAGTATTGTTAATCTTAAAATGCTAAAAAAGCATGAGAAAGATTTAAATAAAGAAGTAACCATAGTAACAACAGATAGGATAGGGCTTCATTTAGCATCTGAAGTTGGTTTTGAGGCTTTAAGATCTCTTGATAGAGCTTCTCTTGAAGAAAATCTATCTCAGAATGAAAAAAAATTAAATTTAGAAAAGAATAAAGAGCCAGAATTCCCTAGTGATTTAGAAGAAGATGATTTTAAAGCCACGGTTTCAGACATAGGTTATGTTGATAAAAAAGATAAAGATGAAAAAAGGTCAGAAGGTCCCAATATAGTTTTTAAAGAAGATTCTAAGAAAAAATCATCAGAGAAAGAACCAGAATTAAAAAATAAAAAAATTGATTCTAGTCATAAACAAGAAACAGCTAAATCAAGAAAAAAAATGTCAAAAACTATGAAGTGGCTTTTAACTGGCTTTGGTGGTGTTGCCATAGTAGCTGTTTTATTAAGCATATTTTTTATTCTTCCTAAGGCAACAATTATTGTTAGCCCAGTTGCCGAAAAAACAAATGAGGAGTTTGAAATTTCTGCTTTTTTAAGTGAAAATCAAGGAAATATTAAAGGTGAGTTAATAGAAGTTTCTGGTCAAAAATCAAAAACAATAGAAACAACAGGCACAAAAAATATTGGTGAAAAAGCTAAAGGCAGTATTAACCTTCAAGATAATGGTTATAACAGTAAGCCAAATAGCACAACTCTTGTTGCTGGAACTAGATTTGTTAATCCAGATGGCTTAGTTTTTAAATCTACTACAAACGTTACTATCCCTGGTTTTGAAACAGTAGCTGGGGTTAAAAAACCTGGAAGCATAGTAAGTGTCCCAGTTGAAGCTTCAGAGCCAGGCGAAAAATATAATATTGGGGCTTCAAACTTTAATATACCCGCTTTGAGCTCAAGTTCTATAACAGCTTCAAGCTCTTCTGGTATGACCGGTGGCTCAACCAGAGTGGCTAAAGTTGTTTCTAAAAATGATATTGAGAGTCTTAGAAATCAGCTTTCAGAAGAGATGTTAGTCGAGGCAAAAGAAGAAATTAGTAAAAAAGCCAAAGATAAAAAGGTTTTAGATGCTGTGATAAAAGAAGATATTCTTAAGGAAGAGTTCTCTGCTCAAGAGGCTCAAGAAGCTCAAGAACTAACATTAAGTACGGATAAAAACTACTGGTTAATTATTTTCTCAGAAGAAGATGTAAAAAACGAGATAGAAGGCAGGATTACTGCTGGTTTGGATGAAAATAAAGAATTAGTTAAAGGTAGATTTGATGATTTAGAGTACAAAATTATTGATCAGAACAAAGATAATGGTTTGATTTTTTCAGTTTCAGTTTCAGTTTATATAACTGAGAAATTAGAGCTTGATCAGTCAAAATATGATATTGCTGGTAAGGACAAAAATGAAACTGTAGAATACTTTAAGAATAAAGAAAAAGTGCTTGATGCTAGAGTTGAATTTTGGCCATTCTGGGTTAACAAAACACCACTTAACAGATCAAGAATATTTATTGAAGTTGAGGTTATGGCTAATGACTAAGTATTTAGGGATTGATTGGGGCGAGAAAAAAATGGGCTTAGCTTTGTCTGATCCTTTAGGTATAACAGCCAGAAGTTTCAAGACAGTTAAAACAGAAATTGAAGAACTGATTAAAATAATTGAAGAAGAAAAAATAGATAAATTAGTTTTTGGTCTGCCCAGAAATATGGATGGTAGTCTTGGTCATCAGGCTAAAAAAGTAGAATCTTTTGTTAATAAACTAAAAAAGATTATTGATTTAGAAGTTTTTTTTGAAGACGAGACCTTTACCTCAAGACTTGTAAAAAGCAAAATGATTAAAGAGGGTTTACATCCAAAAAAAAATAAAGATTTAATCGACCAAAAATCAGCTCAATTAATTCTTCAAGGATACTTAGATGAAAAAAAGAACTAAAATAATTTTATTAATATTAAGCTTCGTTATTATTTGTTTACTAAGTATTTCTTTTTTTATATACATAAACCTTTTTTCTATAAATATTGGCTCTAGTTCTACTTTTGAGATAAGGGAAGGCCAAAAAGTTTCCGATATTTTAAATGAATTAAAAGATAAAAATCTTATAAAAGATAAATATGTTATGCTTGGCTATTTAAAATTTACGGGTAAAGGCAGTAAACTTAAGGCTGGTTTTTATTCGATGACAAAAACAAATACTCCTGTTGGGGTTATAGATATTCTTATATCTGGGAAAACTACTATGAAAAAAATAACAATCATAGAAGGCTGGACTAATAATCAAATTAAAGATTATTTGGTTAAAGAGGGAGTGGTGCAAGAATCTGAATTTGACAAGGCACTAGCGAGAAAATGGGATTACGATTTTCTTAGACAGACCAAAGATTTAGAAGGTTATTTATATCCAGATACTTATTATGTGCCTTATAATGTTACGTCAGATAATCTAATTAAAATTATACTAGATAATTTTAATAAAAAGCTGAATAAGGACTTAAAAGAATCTATAAAAGAACAAAATAAAAATTTATCAGAAATAATAATATTAGCTTCTATTATAGAAAAAGAGGTACCCTATGAAAAAGATAGAGCTATTATAGCTGGTATTTTTTATAATAGATTATTAATTGGCATGCCTTTGCAGTCTGATGCAACTATAAATTATATTACTGGCAGTAATAATCCTGCCCCGACTTTTGATGAAACCAGAACCGTTTCCCCTTATAATACTTACTTGAATAAGGGCCTACCGCCTGCTCCAATTTCTAATCCATCAATTTCGGCTATTAAAGCCGCTATTTATCCAGAAAAAACAGAATATTTCTTTTATTTAAACCGTCAAGATACCGGAGAAACCATCTTTTCTGTGACTTATGAAGAACATTTAAGGAATAAACAAAAATATCTTAAATAGCCTA
>CAZGIU010000009.1:0-6162 GCA_964526535.1 uncultured Candidatus Saccharibacteria bacterium
TTTTTTATTTAAAATTGCCGAGATAGCTCAGTCGGTAGAGCGCATCCATGGTAAGGATGAGGTCACGGGTTCAATTCCCGTTCTCGGCTCCAGATATTTTTTATAAAACCGCCATTGGCGGTTTTATTTACTTATGATGCTTAATTTTTTGTTGATATTTTATAAATTGGGGCTCTAGCTCTTCTCTTAATCTAACAATAACATGCTCAATTTCTTCTTTTGGGTCAACTGATTTTGCTTCAGCATAAATATGTTCTTTGCCTGGTAGGGAAATATTAAGAGTAGCTCGAAAGCCCCAGTTTTGGTTATATTCAATAACAACATCCGCAATTTTTAAGTCTTCCTCAAAACTTGTCAGATATTTATCTAAATTTTGACCCAATTTTTCCTCAACCATAGCTTTTAGTGATTCGGATGATTCCATATTTTCTGAAGTAATTTGAATTTTCATTTCAACTCCTTTTTGTGTTCTATAATTTAACATAACTTTCTGATAATGGCAAAATATATATTTTTTGTTAAAATCATTATAAGGAAAAAAGATGATTATAGAGAAAGTTTGCGTTTTTATTTTCAAAAGAACCGCTAGGGGTTATGAATTTTTAATACTACGAAGATCTGAGAAATATGGACTTGATATTTGGCAACCAGTTACAGGTCATCTTGAAAAAAGAGAAAATTTTCTAGAAGCTGCTAACAGGGAAGTTATGGAAGAAACTGGCATATCTCAATTTGTTAGAAGTATTGACCTTGATATAATGATTAATTTTTCTAGTCCAGAAAGCAACAAAAAATATAAAGAGAAAGTTTATGGCTTTGAAGTTTCGCCAGACATAGAAAAAGTGCACCTTTCTGATGAGCATCGAAGTTTCTCATGGATAAATTGCGAAACAGCCATGGCACTTCTTTACCGGGATAATAATAAAGAGTCTTTAAAAGCTATTTGTGATAGAATAAAAGCATGAACGAGAAATTAATTCTTTTTAATATTGTTTATTTTTTAGTTATCTTCTTGGCTGAATTTATTTGGTCTGGCTACTTGATTTTTATCGTTTTAAAGATAGTTAGAAAAAACGAGTTAATTTTTAAAAGAAATTTTTTCCTTTTTATTCTATACTCAGCAATTTTAAGTTTAGCTGTTAGTTGGGGTTTTGATTATGCTGTTAATAACATAGAAACAGTTCAGGGAATTTGGTATGGTCTAGGCAGACTTCAGAAAATTGGCTTACTACTTGTGCCGACATTTATTTTAATGTATGTTTATTTTTATCTGACCTCGGTTTTATTTAAGCTTAAAGCTAACCAAACCCTGCTTTTGGTTTTAGTTTTAGGCCTAGCTAATTCACCTTGGCGGATACTTCTATCTTAAGAAAGGAGCAAAGATGGCTAAAGAAAATAGACCAACCATAACTTTAGAGTGTTCTGAATGTCATGAAAGAAATTATTCCACAACCAAGAATGTAAAAAATCAAAAAGAGCGTTTAGAAATAAAGAAATACTGTAAAAAATGTAAAAAAAGAACGGCTCATAAAGAAACTAAATAGCCTCAATTGAGGTTATTTTAAAGGGGTATAGTGTTAATGGTTAGCACGCGGGTCTCCAAAACCTGAAATGAGGGTTCGAATCCTTCTACCCCTGCCAATTTGTAAAATTTATTGTGTCTTTTGGACAAAATCTTATTGACAAAATAGCTAATTAAGCGTATTCAATGGCAGATAGAATATAGGACGAATGTTAAAAAGTTATTAAACTAATGATATTGTTTCTCCTGGTATTTCCGCTCCCGTTTTTTGTCCTATTATTCTTATTGACTATTTGCTATCGCCTATTCAAACATTAACTCGTACCTATTAGACAAACCTACCAGATAGTGCAGATAGAAAAAATAACTAATTCTGCCTATCCAGATATACGAATAACAGTACTTGAAGGAGAAATTTTAGGCAATACTGATGAGCAAAAATCTGATGGTAAAATTTTAGGTACAACTGACACTTTAGGCTTTTCTGGAGGTAATGCCATAAGTTTAATATTTACCATTCGGCTAATTATTACTTCTTTAACCTTCTTTTACTTTTTAGGAGAAAGAAAAAATAATTTGCAAGTTGCCCCTCTTTAAAACCAGCCCACTAAGCTGGTTTTAAAATACTTAAATATTATCTGCTATAATTAAATTTATGTTGTGGCAATTATTTGTTTTAATTTCAGGGTTTTTACTTTTAATTAAAGGAGCTGACTTTTTTGTTACTGGTTCAGTTTCTTTATCTAAAAAGCTAAAAATTCCCACAATTATTATTGGTCTAACTGTAGTTGCTTTCGGTACATCAGCGCCTGAGCTTTTTGTTAGTTTTACTTCAGCCTTAAAAGGTCTGGGTGATATTACTTTAGGAAATGTTATCGGTTCTAATCTAACAAACATGATGTTAATCTTGGGCTCAGCTGCCTTAATTTTTCCATTAAGAACAACTTCTAAAATTGTTAGCCGTGAAATCCCTTTTATGCTTTTATCCGGTTTGGCTTTATGGTTTGTGGCTGATGATATTTTTTTCAGTAATCAATCAGAATCGCTGATATCACGAGGAGATTCTTTGGTGTTATTGCTACTATTTATAATTTTTCTTTATTATCTAATTTCTGAGGCAATAAAATCTCGGAATGAAAAAAACTTACAAAAAGAGTATGAAGAATTAGAAGGTATTAAAGAAACTAGGAATAAATCTTTAATCACATTTTTAATTATTACCGGCATTATAATGCTAAGTTTGGGCGGTAAATTAGTAATAGACAGTTCGGTTTATTTAGCCTCCCTTTTCGGTTTATCTGAGGCTTTGGTTGGATTAACAATTATAGCTATTGGAAGCTCCTTGCCGGAATTAGTCACTACCTTAATAGCTGTTAAAAAACAAGAGCCTAATGTAGCTATTGGAAATATTGTTGGTTCTAATATTTTTAATACAGTTCTGATTGTTGGTTTTTCTGGGGCAATTTTTCCGCTTAAATTTGATTCAATACTTAGAACAGACATTATGATAATGTTGTTTGCTTCAATTATAATTTTTGCGGCCATAGTTAAAGATAAAAAACTTTGTCGACTCGAAGGCTCTTTGTTGTTACTTTTATATATTTCTTATTTAATATTTATAGTTATAAGAGGGTAAATTAGATGAAATCAGAACTTATTTTGCCAGCCGGTGATTTGAATAAAGCTCAATTTGCTTTTCTTTATGGGGCCGACGCTTGTTATGGTGGTCTGGCCAAACATTCATTAAGAAAAGCTGAAGTTAATTTTAGTCACAAAACCTTATCTCAGGCCATAAATCTTGCGCATCAGAACAATAAAAAATTTTATGTCACTTTTAACATTTTCGCCAAGAATAAACATTTATTAACCATAAAAAAAGACTTAATTAAAATTTCTAAAATGAAACCCGATGCTTTTATTGCGGCTGATTTAGGAATTATTAGGTTAATAAAAAAATATACTAAAATTCCGATTCATGTTTCTACTCAAGCTAATACTTCAAACTACGAGGCCGTTAGATTTTGGTCTGACATTGGGGTTAAAAGAGTAGTTTTAGCCAGGGAACTTAGTTTAAAAGAAATAGCCGAAATAAATAAAAAAATTCCCTCTATGGAGTTAGAAGTTTTTGTGCACGGCGCTATGTGTATTTCTTATTCTGGCAGATGTCTTTTATCTAAGGTTATGACTGGTCGAGAAGCCAACTTAGGTAATTGTGCCCAGCCTTGTAGATGGAATTACAAAGTTTATCTTGAAGAAGGGCTAAGACCTGGTCAATATTTTCCGGCAGAACAAGATAAAGAGGGAACTTATATTTTCAATTCCAAAGATCTTAATTTGATTGAATATTTACCAAAATTAAAAAAAGCAGGAGTTTTAGGTTTTAAAGTTGAAGGTCGTAATAAATCCGAATATTATCTCTCCACCATTGCTAGGGCTTATAAAAAAGCACTTGAATCAGATAAAAATAAAAAATTTAAGAAAGAAATTTCAGAATTTAAAAAAGAAACTGAAAAAGTGGCTCATCGTGAATACTTTAATGGCTTTATCTTTGAAGAGGCAAAAAATGGCGAAACGTACAAAAAAAGAAGTCCTGTTGAAAATTACAGTTTTTTAGCTGTTTTAAAGACTGGAAATAAAAAAGGCTATTTAGTTGAACCCAGAAATCAGATTAAGATAGGTGATAAAGTCGAGATAATGACTCCAGATAAAGTTTATTACGATAAGGTATTAGCTTTAAATGATAATTTAATTGAGACAGAAACAGTTAACCCCAAACCTCAGAAAAGAAAAGTTTACATTAAGCTAGAAAATAATAATTATCCTATATTTTCAATTTTAAGAAAAAGGATTTAAATGGATGTTGGTTATAAAAAACCAAGAGTAGTTACAATTGGTGGTGGGACAGGACAGTTTACTGTTTTATCTGGAATTAAAAAACTTAACTGGCATCTTTCGGCTATTGTTAATATGGTAGACGATGGTGGTTCGACCGGAGTTTTACGTGACGACTTGGGAGTTTTACCTCCTGGTGATGTTAGACAATGCTTAGTTGCCTTATCAAAATCAGATAAATTAATGAGAGATCTTTTTAATTACCGCTTTGATAAAGGTGAATTAGCCGGTCATAATTTCGGTAATCTTTTCATCACTTCCTTAGAAAAAATAACAGGCAGTTTTGAAAAAGCTATTTCAAAAGTATCAGAAGTCTTGGCTATTGATGGTGAAGTTATCCCAGTAACAACTCAAAATACTCATTTATACCTCAAAATGAAAGATGGTCAAACAATTAAAGGTCAGCACAAGATAGATAATTCTTTTTTTTCTGACAACAAAGGTTTTTCTAAAATATTTCTTAAACCTAAGGCTTATTTAAATCCTAAGGCAGAAAAAGCAATTTTAGGGGCTGATATTATAATTATTGGTCCAGGCAGTTTCTATTCAAGCTTAATCTCAAGTTTTTTAGTAGAAAAAATAGCCAAGAGTTTAGGTAACTCCAAAGCAAGGAAAATTTTTATTTGTAACCTAGTTAATAAACCAGGTCAAACAGATAATTTCATGGTTCATGACTATCTTATTTTAATGAAATATTTTCTTAATAATAATCAAATTTTTGATTGGGTAATTTACAATAACAAAAAACCAGAAAAAAGTGTTTTGAGAAAATATGAAGAAGAAGGAGAAAATTTAGTTTTAGTTGATAAACAGCAACTAGATAAAATAAAGATCAAGTCATTGGGTACTGATTTGATTAGTCATTATCAACCAAAAAGAAAAGTGGGTGATAAAATTAAGAGAAATCTTATCAGACATAATGCCTCAAAATTAGCCAAGTTGATAAAAAAAATTTATGAAGAAAAATTATAGCAAAATTCAGGAAGAATTAGAGAAACAGCAAATCAAAAAGGACATCAGAAAGAAAAAGAAACATCTTGTTGCTGGCAAAAGTATCTTTAAGATTATTGAAATTCTTGATAAAAAATAATTTCATAATAAGTCATTCTATGCTAAAATAAAAATATGCTAATTAGAATTCTTACAGCCGTTCAACTTATATCTTCCATGATTTTAATCCTGCTTATTCTTTTACAGGCCAAAGGAAGCGGTTTGGGCTCGGCTTTTGGCGGAGAGGGCAATGTCTACAGAACAAAAAGGGGGCTAGAGAAAGGCCTTTTTGTGCTTACAATCATTGTTGCCGTATTATTTGCAATGTCTTCTGCCTTGAACATATTTTTTGCCTAAATCTTGAAGAAATATCTTGAAAAAATAAAACAGAATAAAGATAAAATCCAAAATAAGTTGGCTAATTTTTGGAATGCTTTTTATTTGAGAGAAAAAACTTTAATAGTTCTATTGTTAATTACTCTGTTTTTGCCAATGTTTTTTTTATCTGCTAATTTGTTTAAATATTTTAGCAAAGAAATTCCTAAAGATGGTGGTAGTTACACAGAAGGCTTACTTGGCTATCCAGCTAACTTAAATCCTCTTTTTGCCCCATCCTCTTTAGCTGACAGGACCATTACTTCGCTTATTTATTCTGGCTTAACAAAAAAAGATAAAAATGGAGAGATAGTGCCTGATTTAGCAGAAAATTGGCAAATTTCGGAAGATAAAAAAAGTTATACTTTTAAACTTAAACAAAA
>CAZGIU010000009.1:6262-11761 GCA_964526535.1 uncultured Candidatus Saccharibacteria bacterium
GATATTCCTTATGTTGATCTTAATTTAAATCCCGTAGGCAGTGGGCCATTTAAATTTAAAGACACTTTACTTAATGATGATGGCAAAATTGAGGCAATTTCTTTAGAGAAAAATGAAGCTTTTTATGGAGACAAACCATTTTTAGAAAATATTACCTTTAAGTTCTATCAAGATAAGAATTCAATTTTTCAAGCTCTTATTAAAAAAGAAATAGATGCTTCCGGAGATATTTCACATTTTAATCTACAAGAAATAGAAAACATAGATAGGTTTAGAGTTTATAGTTATCAACTGCCAAGCTATAAGGGATTATTTTTTAATGAGAATAAAAATGAAATATTAAAAGATAAAAAAATAAGACAGCTAATTGATTTAGCTATCAATAAAGATCGGCTCCTATTAGAAGGTCTTAAAAATTCGGGAGTTTTATTGGATGGAATTTTTCCTGCAAACAATAAAGAAATTTTTGATAAAGAAGCTCTAAACAAATTATTAACTGAACTAAAACTAACAGACAAGAATAACAATGGAATTAAAGAATATAAAGATCGGGAATTAACACTAGAGATTGCAATTTTATCAGATTCTGAGGAAAAAGAAGTAGTTAGGATAGTAAAAGAAGACTTAGAGGAAATAGGCTTTAAGGTAGAAATTAAAGAATATAACGTTGATGAGTTTGAGAAAAAAATTATAAAGCCAAGAAATTATCAGGCGGTAATTTTTGGCCAAAGTTATGGTGAAGAAATGTCTATTTATCCATTTTGGCATTCAGGCCAATTTAAAACTGATGGTTTGAAATTAAGTTCAATTTCATCAAAAAGGATAGATGCTTTATTGGAAAATTATCAAAAAGAGTTTAATCAACAAAAAAAACAAGAAATTATAAAAACTATTTCTATCATCTTAAAAGAAGAAAAATATGCTGTATTTTTATATCAACCGTTATATAATTTTGTTACTGATAAAAGAATAAAGGGTCTTAAAAGATATGGATTAATTTATCCAGAAGAGAAATTTATTAATATTCATAATTGGCATGTTAACACTAATATAAATCTATTATTTTAAGATGTGTGGCGGAATTGGCAGACGCACTAGCTTTAGATGCCGGTGGAGGCAACTCCATGGAAATCCAAGTTCTCTTACGCCCACCAATAAAAAAATGAAAAAAATACTTAGAAAAATAATTCCAGAAAAAATAATTCTTTTTTATCATTATCTTCAGTCATTATTGGCCGCATTTATCTATGGTTTTCCTGCTAAAAAAATGATTATTGTGGGCGTTACTGGCACCAAGGGCAAGACCTCTGTTGTTAATTATATTTGGTCAGTATTACAATCAAATAGAATTAAAACTGGCATAATTTCAACGGCTAACATAAAAATTGGCAATAAAGAAATCCTAAATAAATATCACATGACTATGCCAGGTAGATTTAAGATACAAAGATTTCTTAACCAAATGCTTAAGTTTGGCTGTCAATATTGTTTAGTTGAAACAACGTCTGAGGGTTTAAAACAATTTCGTCATATCGGAGTTTACTATGATATTGCTATCTTTACCAACTTAACACCTGAACATTTGCCATCACATAGAGGCAGTTTTGAAAATTATAAAAAAGCTAAAGCTGTTATGTTTAAATATTTGACAAAAAGTAAAAACAAAAAGATAGCCAACAAAAAAATAGATAAAATCATAATCGCCAATCAAGATTCAGAATATGCAAGCTTTTATTTAAGTTTTCCGGCAGATAAAAAAATAACTTTTAGTGTTAACAAAAATTCTGATTTTAAAGCTCGAGACATAAGAGAAACTACAGGCGGAGTTGACTTTTTTATAGCAAAACAAAAATTTCATTCTAATATTATAGGTAAATTCAACGTTTATAATTGTTTGCCAGCTATTATAGTCGGACAATTAGCTAGTTTATCAAAAAAAGAGATAGCAAAGGGGATAATAGGACTTAATCTTATCCCGGGCAGAATGGAGAAAATAGAAGTTGGTCAAAAATTTACGGTTCTAGTTGATTATGCTCACGAAGAGCAAAGTATAACTAATGTTTTAAAAACTGCCAACAATATCAAAAAAGAAAATTCTAAAGTTATTATTGTTCTTGGAGCAGAGGGTGGTGGCCGAGATACTGCTAAGAGACCTAAAATGGGTGAATTAGCAGCTAAATTTTCAGATTATTTGGTTGTTTCTGATGTAGATCCCTATAATGATGACAGAGATCAAATAATAGAAGACATAGCCAGGATTGCTGAAAAAAATGGTATGGAAAGAGGCAAGAATCTTTTCACCATTAGAGACAGAAGGGATGGTATAAAAAAATCCCTAAGTTTAGCTCAGGAAAATGACATTGTTTTAATTACCGGCAAAGGGGCAGAGCAGTCTATTACTATTGATGGTAAAAAAAGTTATTGGGACGATAGATTAGTTGTTAAAGAAGAGCTAGAAAAAATTATCAAAAAAAGTTAAGATTTGATTAGGTCTTATATATGAATATTGTTTTAATAACAGCCTTTGGCTATTTACTCCCAGCAATTTTTGCTAAATCACTAAGAGCAAAGATCATTTATTTTCTAAACGCTGTTATCTTAATTTGGCCATTTGTTAATATTTATAATCAATATTTAGTCAATCATTTTCTGGAAAGAGATTTTAATTTTACTCCAGCTGAAATTTTTCTTATATCTACCTGGTTGTTTTTTGCCGTTTTTTACTTCTTTCTTGGTTTAATAAAATTATTTAAAAGGCGAAAAGATATTATTCTACTTTTTAATCAAAAGCATGATCTTAATATTTTAAACCATATACCCAGAGGTGCGCTCAATAAAGAAGAAAAACTTGCTTTTTTATTGTCATTACCAGGTATAACAGTTGCTCTTTACACAATTTTTCAATATTTAAGCACTATTTTAATTTAAATGAAAGCGATTTTATTGTTAAAAAAATATGCTAATAATTTATCCCAAAACAGAGCTGATATTCTTATAAAACATTCAAAAAAAGTTGCCAATCTGGCATTAAAAATTGCTAAAAAGAATATGACCTTGAAACCAGATTTAGAATTTATTAAGGAAGCTGCTCTTTTGCATGATATAGGCACAACTGTTCTGATAAAAGATGTTCCTTATATTCTTCATGGAATTTTAGGTAGGGAAATTTTAGAAAAGGAAGGATTTAAAAAGTATAGTAAAGTCTGTGAAAAACATATAGGTTGCGGAATATCAAAAAAAGAAGCCTCTGAGTTTATTAAAAAGAGCATAAATTTACCTGAAAGAGATATGATTCCTGAAACATTAGAGGAAAAAATAATTTGTTTGGCAGATAAATTTTATTCAAAAAGTTACCACAAAAAAGAAAAAATTGAAGATATAGAAATAGAGATCAGGAGTTATGGTGAAGGACCATATCTTCGATTTTTGGAATTAAAAAAATTGCTCTAATTACTCCTTGACACCTCTTTTTAAAAAGCTTAATTTAACTGAAAGCTCTTTGACAACGGAGGTGATTAAAATGACTAAGCAGGCCATAGATCAGGCCAACGGAACTCGTGTTTTTGATGCTATTGAATTTGCTGTTAAGGCACATAGCGGTCAATATAGGCCTGGCACTGAACTGCCTTATCTTCAACATTTGATGGGCGCACTAACTATCGCAGTTCACTACGATTGTTCTGAAGAAATAAGAATAGCTGTAGTGCTGCATGATACTGTGGAAGACACTGATACTAAAATTACTGATATAGCAAAGCACTTTGGACCCCGAGTAGCTCATTTGGTAGCTGCTGCAACTGATGATAAAGAAATTGGCTGGTTTGAGCGCAAAGAAAAGAAAATTACTTATATTACTAACCCACATAACAAAGGTGGAGCCACGATTGACGAAAGACTTGTAATTTGTTGCGACAAACTTCACAATATTACATCTATTAGAGACAACTGGCAGCGCGCTCAAGAAGCGGGTATCAATTTTTGGGACGCTTTTTCCCATAAAGAGGAAGATTATAGCAATTACTACCACAGATTAGCTATTGCTTTTATGGCTAACAGGCAGGGAATTGTTACTTCCCGTATGTTTACTGAATTTGCTAATGTTGTCCAAGAAGTTTTTGGTCCATTACCTAATATAAATTCTTGTAAAATCACTTAAATATTATTGCACACCACGAGGTTTAACCTCTTTTTTTAATATTTATTTTCGGATATAATTTGAGCTGCGCCGCGGTGATAGAATTGTTGAGCACCTTAATGTAATAATTTTCAAAATCCGCCTTTGGCGGAGTATGTAAATTTTGTGCCCGGGTGCTGGAATTGGTAGACAGGCTAGCTTGAGGGGCTAGTGTCCAAATGGACGTGGAGGTTCAAATCCTCTTCCGGGCACCAAGGTACGGGTTTACACCACAGGCAGACAGGCAAATCCTGCCCGCGGCACCGAAGTTATAGACTTAATTATTTTTTTACATTAAAATATTTGCTACGTGGTCGCTTTCTCGACGCTAAAGGTCGGGATTCTGAAACTGAAAGAATTATTGGAGAGTTCAGTAAACAGTTTCCATGAAACCGATAATTAATATATTAATAGTTATCAAGTTTAGGGCGCTTAGCTCAGCTGGTTAGAGCGACTGGTTTACACCCAGTAGGTCGGGGGTTCGACTCCCTCAGCGCCCACCAATTAGATTTATAATTATGCTATAATTAGCCGAGGTAGCTCAGTAGGTAGAGCACAGGACTGAAAATCCTGGTGTCGGCGGTTCGATCCCGCCCCTCGGCACCAAATGTATTTTGTTTATCTCGAAAAAATTGAGGATAATTTTTTCGAAAAAGGAACATCACTTTAGATTATAGTAAAGCTTGCCTTTTATAGAATTGAAAGTTGATGTAAAGCGCGGGCGTCGTATAGTGGTTATTACACGGCCTTGCCAAGGCTGAAACGGCGGTTCAATTCCGCTCGCCCGCTCCAGATAAAATTTGTTAATTAATATGTAGGCAGTTGGGCCTGATGGCGGAGTGGTTACGCAGCGGTCTGCAAAACCGCGTACGCCGGTTCAATTCCGGCTCAGGCCTCCAAACCTAAATATAGTAAGCCTGAGTGGCGGAATTGGTATACGCGACGGACTTAAAATCCGTTGGTCGCAAGACCTTGTGGGTTCAAGTCCCACCTCAGGCACCAAATATAAAAGACAGCTTGACTGTCTTTTATATATGGACAAAATATTAATTAAGTAGTATTATTAAGCAAGAGGCTAACTAATGAATAATAAGCCAACTCTTTCAAATAAATTAAAATCAGAAAATAAAAAATTTCACAGCTCATTAGCAGTAGTCACGTTTGTTGTTTTTATTACGGTGGCTTTGTCATTAATTGTTATAACTTTAAAATCTGTATTTTTTGATAAAAAATTAAATACTAATACAGAGACAGCTCAAGAAACCGAAAAACAAATAGAGGAAACTCAAACTAATAAAGATACTGAAAAAAATGAAGAAACCTAT
>CAZGIU010000010.1:0-4945 GCA_964526535.1 uncultured Candidatus Saccharibacteria bacterium
GAGGCAATTAAAAATTTTAGTTCCGTTAAAGGTCGTTTAAGGGTTATTGAGGGTATTAGAGAAACTTATTTAATTGATGATTCTTATAATTCAAATCCTCCCTCTGCTATTAATTCAATTAAAACCCTATCTCAAGTGGCTCCAGCCAGAAAAATTGCTGTTTTGGGAACCATGAATGAAATGGGTGATTACTTTCAAGAAGCTCATGAAAAGGTTGGTCAATTTTTGGCGGATAAGGTTGATGTCTTGGTTACTGTTGGAGAAGGTGGTAAAATAATAGCTGAGAAAGCCAAAGACTTGGGTTTTTCTTCGGATAAAATATATATATTTGATAACTCAGAGAAAGCTGGTCACTTTCTTGAGGGTTATGTTAAAAATAACGATACGATGCTTTTTAAAGGCTCTCAAAATAAGGTGAGATTGGAAAAAGCAGTTAAAATTTTAATGAAAAATAAAGATCAAGCAGAGAAATTATTAGTTCGTCAGGGGCGAGCCTGGCGGAACAAGTAAACAAGGAGGCTAAGATGGTTAAATTTAAAAAATCATGGGTAGTAACAACTGTATTTTCGGTCTGTGCTACTCTGTTTTTTGTAATTGGCTTTATCTATTATCAGCAAAGCTCAATCGTGGCTGTTGTTAATGGAAATGCTATCAGTAAAGATGATTATCAAAAAAGAAAAATAGCCGAAGAAAATTTTATTGAATTTTCTTATGTCGATGATGCAAATTTAAAAACAGAAAAACTGAAAAATGTAGCTAAAGATACTCTGGAGAAACTAATCGAGGAAAAAATTGTATACCAAGTAGCTAATGAGAAAAGTATTTCTGTTTCAGATGAAGAAATAAGACAAAAAGAAACAGTTTTAGTAAAAGCTTATAATACCGAAAGTGAGTATGAGGATATTCTTGATTCAGTTTATAAGCAAACCAGAGATCAGGTTAGGGAAAATCTCAGATTTAGAATCCTAAAAGATAAAGTCTCTAAAGAAGCTATTGATAAGCGAACTGTTTCTTACATATATGTTAGATATGATTTGACCGGACAAGAAAATAACCCAGAAGTAACTCAATCAGAAGTTGAAAAATTATCAGAAGAAAAAGCTAAAGAGTACCTAAAAAAAGTATCTCTTGAAGGATTTGATAAAATTTCTTTGCAAGCACAAAAAGATTCAGCCGAAACCTTTTTAGTGTTAGGTTTTGATGAATATAAAAACATTGATCAAAAAATTGAATTAGCGCCAGAAGACATTGAAGCTATTTGGTCTTTAGAGGTTGGTAACACTAGCGATTTAGTAAAATCATCCGGTGGTTATTATGCAATTTATCGTTTAGAAAATAAAACTTCTGGAAATTATTCCAACTATCAAGAATTTATAAGTTCAGAAAAGAAGAAAAGAAATGTTAGAGTTTATCTGCCCGAAGCCTCAGAAGGATCTGGTTTTATTTCAGATTTATCAACTATATTTTTTGGGATAGCAGGAGCAGCTGGTTGTGATGATTGTTCTGGCGCCAAGGGAGTAAAATGGTATGGTAAAGTAACCGATTCTGTTACCGGTAACGCTATTTCTGGAGTCTCTATGAAAGTAGAAAATACTGGTTCTGGTATATCTTGTTTAGATTCAACAACTGGTCATGGTTGGTGTGGGCCAAAATCTGGGACAGAAACCACTAATACTGACGGTTATTATCAGTTTGGCAGAGTTGATGGAAAGAATGTTTTTGTTAATTGTGGTTGGTCGGGTGATTGGAAGTTAACAGCTTCCAAGTCTGGTTTTCAGGATTTTAGCAATAATTACAATATAAAAGGAAAAAACGGTGGAGTTTTTGAGGTTAATATTTCAATGGTAGCTGATGCTTGGGATGATTTGTCAGTAACTTTAAGGGCTAACCCACAAGAATTCGAAGTTGATTACTATGTTGAAAAAAATGTTACCTTTACGGCTAAGGTTAATCATAAGAGAGGCCCAGACTCTCATGGTATAGAAAAATACGAATGGGACTTAGATGGCAATGGAGCTTATGAAAAAAATATTGCTTCAGGTGTAATTACCAATTCTTATGGTTGGATTGACACTGACGAGAAAAAAATTAATGTTAAAGTAAAGGTTACCTGCAATAAAGGAAGAACCGCAGAGGCTTTAGTTGTTCTAACTCTTAAGAGACCTCCACATGAGATAGTTTGTAAAACTATTTCAGCTGAACCGCGCACAGGTATTGTACCTTTAACGGTTAGATTTAATGCCTTTATAGTTGATACTTGGGGTTTTCCAATTATCAAATATAAATGGGATTTTGACGGCGATGGTAATTGGGACAGAGAAACAGCCAATAATATAACTTCTTATACTTATGACCAAAGAGGTGGCTTTACAGTTTCGGTGATAGGTGAAAATAATCAAAATTTACCAGTTCGAGGTTGCCCAATGAATGCTAATGTTTTAACTGGTAATTGGCTTGATTCTGATTGGATTGAAGTAGCCCCCTAAGGATACTTAAAAAGAAAGATGATTGCCGCACTTCAAAATACACCGGAGTTAACAAGAGTTTTCTTGTTAACTTCGGTATCCTTCGTCTTTGCTTTAGTAATAACACCAATTATTACTCATTTTTTATATAAGTATCAAATAACCCAAAAAATTCGCTCAGCAGCAGTAGATGGTAAGGAATCACCTGTTTTCTCCAAGCTTCATCAAAAAAAAGAAAATACTCCTACCATGGGTGGTGTTATTATATGGCTAACAGTTTTAACTATAACTTTATTGTTTAATCTAAGTAGGCCGCAGACTTGGTTACCGCTTTTTACTTTAGTTTCGGCTGGAGTTTTAGGTATTTTTGATGACGCTTTTAATGTTCTAAATCTTGGTAATCAAAAGGGTATTAGGGCTTTAAGGAAACTCTTTTTGCAATTAATTATTGGCGGTATAGGTGCTTGGTGGTTTTACTTTAAACTTGGTTTTAATGAAATACATGTGCCAGGAGTTGGTGATTTTGAGATAGGCTGGTTATATCTAATATTATTTGTTTTTGTAATTGTGGCAACTATGAATGCTGTTAATATCACAGATGGTTTAGATGGGTTAGCGGCTGGTTTGCTTTTAATTGCTTTTGGAGCCTTTGCGGTTATTGCTTTTGCTAAAGGAAGATTGGAGTTAGCAGCCTTTTGTGGCACAATTTTTGGATCGCTTTTAGCCTTTTTATGGTTTAATATTTGGCCAGCTAGATTTTTTATGGGTGATACTGGTTCCATGGCCCTAGGTGCTACTTTAGGGGTAGTGGCTATGCTGTTAAATTCTGTTTTAGTTTTACCTATTATAGGTTTTGTTTTTGTAATCGAAACCTTATCTTCTATGATTCAAATATTTTCCAAGAAATTTTTTGGCAAAAAAGTTTTTATTAGTGCTCCGCTTCATCATCATTTGGAAGCTAAGGGTTGGCCTGAGCCAAAAGTAACTATGAGACTTTGGGTAATCGCTGCAGCCATGGGTTCAATTGGTTTAGTTATTGGTTTAATTGGGATGGGAACGGGGCTTTAGATGGTCAGAAAATCTAGGAAAAGTGATTATTTCTTAGCCTTAGCTGTTTTTGCTCTTGTTATTTTTGGAATTATTATGATTTCCTCTTCTAGTGTAGTTTTGTCATACGACAGATTTGGTATTAATAATTATTATCTTTTACGCCATATAATTTCTGTTGGTATTGGTTTAGCGGCTTTAGTTGTTTTCTCAGTAATAAACTTTAGATTTTGGAAAAAAGTTAGCAACATTCTTATTCTCTTGGTTATTGGTTCTTTGGTGGCGGTTTTATTATTTGGTCTTAATTTAGGTGGTGCTAAAAGTTGGTTAGATTTTGGTCTTTTTACGATTCAACCCACTGAATTTGTTAAACTTTTTTATGTTTTATACTTAGCTTCTTGGTTGGAAGGCAGAAGTAAAGATCTTAAAAATTTTAGGTATGGTTTCTGGCCTTTTTTAGTCATGTCTGGTTTTATTGGATTTTTGATAATGCTTCAGCCTGATACAGGCACTGCTTCTGTTATTTTATTTTCAGCGGCTTCTATGTTTGTAGTAGCTGGTGCCAGCTATCAACAAATTATTTTTGGAGGTATCGGGGTTTTAGCTTTAGGTTGGTTTTTAGTTAAAAGCTCTGCTTATCGTTTTGCTCGCTTAACTGTTTTTTTAGATCCTTCATCTGATCCTCAAGGTATTGGTTATCATATTAATCAAGCACTTTTAGCAATTGGTTCTGGTGGGTTGGCTGGCTTGGGTTTTGGTATGAGTCGTCAAAAATATCATTATTTGCCAGAGCCAATGGGGGATTCTATTTTTGCAATTATCTCTGAGGAATTAGGTTTTATAAGAACTACTTTAATCATAATTTTATTTGCTTTTATCATCTTGCGAGGGTTTAAAATAGCCAGAAATGCGCCGGATACTTTTTCCAGGTTAGCCGCTTTTGGTATTACTTCATGGTTAGCTTTTCAGACAATTGTTAATATAGGAGCTATGCTGTCAATAATGCCTTTAACTGGTATTCCTTTGCCATTTGTTAGTTATGGTGGAAATGCTTTAGTAGCTTCTATGGCAGGTATTGGAATCCTCTTAAATATTTCTAAGGAGAGTAATTATGAAAAAACTGACCAGAGTTCTTATCGCAGCCGGGGGCACCGCCGGTCATACTCTGCCGGCACTTACAGTCGCCGAACAGTTACAGGCCGAAGATAAAAACCTAAAAATTTTATTTGTTACTAGTAACAAAAAAGCAGATAAAAAAATTATTTTCGATAAGGGCTTCCATTCAAAAAGTATTTTAACTGGCAAACTAAGAAGATATTTATCTTTTTGGACACTATTAGACCCATTTTTAATACTAATAGGTTTTTTCCAAAGTTTTTATATTATTATCAGATTTCGACCACAAGTTATTTTTTCCAAGGGAGGCTACATAG
>CAZGIU010000010.1:5045-11000 GCA_964526535.1 uncultured Candidatus Saccharibacteria bacterium
GGAGCTAAAAATATTAATCATAGTCTTGAATTAATAATTAAGGATATTCTGGCTGATTTTAATGTTTTTCATCTCACTGGTGAATTAGATTTTGAGCACCTTAGCAGATTAAAGGATAATTTAGAAAATAAATTAAATAATAAGTATAAAGTCTTTTCTAATATTTTTTCAGAAATTGATTTTTCCAGGCTTTTAAGTGAGGCCGATATTGTAATATCCAGAGCTGGTGCCTCGTCTTTAGCTGAGCTTGCTTTTTTTGCTAAACCTTCAATTATAATTCCGCTGGCTGGTCATCAGGAAGTTAATGCTAAGTATTTTTCTGATAGGGGTGCGATCTTGGTTATTAAGGATAAGGACTTAACCCCAGATAATTTAAAAGTCAATCTTTATGATTTAAAAAATAATGCAGAAAAATGCCAATCTCTTTCAAAAAATATTCATAAATTATCTCAACCTGAAGCTACTCAGCGAATTATTAATGAGATAAAACTTTTGGAAGACTAAATGAATAGGAGCTATCTTTTAATTTCTGATTTGCATGAGAAGGTTGATTTACTTAAAAGGCTTGATAATTTTCTATCTAAGAATAAGTTAACAGGTGTTATTTGTGCCGGAGATTTAACCAACAGGAGCTATACAGCACTTGGTTATGCTAACAATTTTTATAGCATAATTAAAAAATACAAGTTAAAGCTTTTTTATATTCATGGGAATAATGAGCCGGAAGAAGTGAAAAAATTTTTTGAAAAAAATAACTCCTCAGTTCACCTTAGAGTTAGGAAAATTAATGATAGTAAAATTATTGGTATTGGTGGTTTTCTCGATGAGTGGCATCCAGAGCTTAGTAGGTATCTTAAAAATTCTATTTTAGTAACTCATTATCCGGTAAATCCATCTAAGGCCAATTTTAAAAATGCGCCAGCTATTCATATCTCGGGTCATGTTCATTCTCGTGAATCGCTTAAACTAATTAATAATACTTTATTTGTTTCTTTAAAATCTGCCGGTTTTTTCCATAGAGGTGGAATCTTAATTTTGCCCGAAAAAAAGATAAAATTTGTATCAATCTAATTTTGACTTTTTGTCTTAAATAGCTCAGAATTATTATTAATATATGGTTGTCAAAAAAAATAAACATAAAATTACTTCAAAGACTAAAATACTTTTAATTACTTTATCTTCCTTGTTGATTTTAATCGGTGTATTTTTTTACTGGTTCTATTTTTTAAGGCCGGCTATTTACTTTAAAAATATGCATAATAAATTATCAGATTTAAGTTTTGTTGCTTATGAAGGTTCAGTGCTTTTAAAAGGTAGTTTTGATTCTTCAGAAGTAAATACTAAATTTGATTTTCAGGGGATAGCTGATCTGGGAAACAGGGAATATTATCTAAAAATAATTCCTGATGGTTTTTTTGACTCATTATTGGTTGATTCAGAATTTGAAATATTTTCGGATCAGAATAATTATTATTTAAAGATAAACAGCTTGCCCCAAATTCTAAAGCTTTATTTGGGTGAAGTAAATTTGGAAAATCGGTGGGCTCAAATTTCTAAGGCTCAAGAAAATAAAACCGAAATATCTTTAGAAAAAATTGATTACGGTAAAGTTTTTTATCAAAAATCTGACACTTTTGACAATAGAAAAACTTTAGTATTAAAATCAGAAATCAAAAGCAACAATATAGATGAGGTTTTTAATCAAGACTCTATTAAAGCTGTTTTTACCGAGAATGAAATAAGTTATTTTTTAGAGAGTCTTAAGAAAAAAGATATTTATTATTGCTATTTTTGGATTGATCCAGAGTATCAACTTAGAAAATTCAGACTTAATTTGCCTCTTAGTTTCCAAGAGCAAGAACTTGAATTAGATATAAATGTGAATTTTAAGAAACATAATAATTTTGAAGAAATTATTTTTCCAGACATTTATGAAAAAGCTGAGAATATCTTTGGGATTTTAGAAAGAAAATAATGTTTAATGTAAAAATTATAGAAAAACTAACCTCAATTGAAGGAGATAATTTAATAAGTTTCTATCTAAATTTTGATAGGAGTCAATTTTCCAGCATGGCTTTAGTTAATAAAATTAAAGACATGCTAAAAAGTCTAGAAATTGATGAAGCAGTTAAAAAAGATTTCAAAAATAAATTGCAGGAATTTTTAAATAAGGTAGACAAGGCTAATAAATCAGTAGCTGTTTTCTATGGAAATAATGAATTTCATCCTTATGTTTTTTCAACTGAAATAGAGGATTCCATTTCAACAGATAGTTTTTTTAATTTAGAGCCTTTGTTGGCAATGCTATTGGAAAATAAAAATATTGGAGTGATGATAGTAAATTCAGAGGAGGCTAGATTTTTTTCAATTTTTTTAGGCCACTTAGAAGCCCATCGTCATATAGAAGATAGAATAATTAGAAAACATAATAATGGTGGTTGGTCACAAGCTAGATTTGAAAGAAAAATTGAAGGTGAGATTAAAGAGCACTTAAAAAACTGCGTCAATTTTCTTGTTAAAATGGATAAGATTTATGATTTTAATGGAATCTTTTTGAGACACGAACCTCAGCTGGAAAATCAATTAAAATCACTAATGCCAAAAAATATACAGGCAAAAATATTAGGAGATATAAGTGTAGACTTTGAGGTTCCAGCAGACAAGGTAGTAGCTTTGGTGGACAAGCTTACCAGAGAAGAAGTTGTTAAGATTGAGAACCAGGATATTAATGAAATAGAATCTATATTCAATTCGCCTTTTAAAAACAGCAAGTTGAGCATTGGTTTAATTCCCACCGCTAGAGCTCTTTATGACAATAAATTACAAAAAATAATAGTTAATGAAAATTTTATTGAGTCTGGTTTTCATTGCCATTTTTGTGGCTATATTACTATCAGTGAAGAATATTGCCCTTATGATTTAACACCTAATAATAGGGTAAAAAATTTAGTATCCGCACTTTTAGGCGAAGCTATAAAAAAACATATTAAAGTCGAAGTGTTTAAAAATAATCCAACTTTATCTAAAATGGATAATGTAGTAGGACTTATGAGGTAATAATGAAAAATAAAGATCAAAGAATTGGAATTTTTATTGATGTTGGCAATATGTATCATAGTGCCAAAATGCTTTATCAGGCTAAGGTTAATTTTTTTGAAATAATTAAAACCGCTGTTGCCGAAAGAAAGCTTATTAGAGCAGTTGCTTATGCTGTTAGAGCTCAAATGGGTGAGGAAGATGCTTTTTTTGAGGCACTTAATAAGTCAGGCATAGAAGTTAAACTGAAAGATTTGCAAACCTTTGAAAGCGGAGTAAAAAAAGGTAATTGGGATGTCGGTATGGCTGTTGATATTATGGTTATGGCGCCCAAGTTAGATGTAGTTGTTTTGGTTTCTGGTGACGGCGACTTTAGAGAATTAATTCATCATGTTAAGTCTTTAGGCTGTCGAGCCGAAGTTGTTTCTTTTAAAAAAACTACAGCCTCACGCCTATTAGAAGAAGCTGACGATTTTATTGATTTAGGCGCTAATTTCAGAAAATTTTTAATAAAAAATAGAAAGCCATCAAGGAGGAAAAATGTTTAAAAAAATAATCGCTATCATAATTTTAGTTTTTTCTCTAAATCAAGTTGCATATGCTAATATTTGGCAAAAAGGAGATCAAAAAGTTTTAAATAATGCTAAAAAAGATTTCCAATCAGCTTTTGTTAATTATCAAAAGCTAAGACAGGATTATTTAAGCGCCCTTAATAAGTACCAAAGCTTTGAGTGCCGTTCCAATAAATCCAATTGCGATCAATTAAAAGAGAATCTCAGGAATAAAGTAAAACTTTATCTTAAGCAGTCTATCAAAATGATGAATAGGTTTGTTGTTCATTTCCAAAAAAGAACAGAAAATATTGTTTGTAATGATTCGACACAAGAAATCCTAACAGAAATTAATAAGTGGCAGCAATATCTTAGCGATAAGGAAGCTTCAATTGATTCCTTAGATACAGACGAAAGAATAATCCAAACAGCCAAAGATTTAAAAGTCTTTTGGAATGAAACAGAAGTTAAAACCGCTAAATATCGAGGTCAGTTAATGCTTTGCAGATTTTCTTCTGTTTTTGAAAGATACCAAGAAATTTTTGATAAACTTGAAACTTATTTAAATAACTTAGACGAAAAATATGACAACGAGGCTTTTATTGATGCTTTGGAAAAACTAAAAAGTAAATTAGAATCTGCTAAAAACCAAGCTCAAGAAGCTGAGGAAATTATTGAGGCCCTTTCTTATGAAACCCTAAATAATTTTAAAGACGCTCAGGAGAATCTAAAAAACTCAGCTAAACAGATAAGGGAAATTCATTCTGATTTAAAGAGTCTAGTTTCTGAAGTAAAAAAAGCTAAACCAAAAGAAAATTCTGGTTTTAATGACAATTTGCCAGGCGGTAATTTTATTTTTAAAGGCGAGGGTGTTGTTAGAGTCGAGGGTAGTGTATCTCTTGAAGGGCTTTTAGGTAATGACAATTTTACAGGTAAACTAACAATAATTGACAAAGGCACCAATATGGCAGTTGATATTTTTGGAATTGGTGAAAAAATTGAGACAGAGAATGGTGCCTTGGAATACCAACATCTTAAAAAAATAACGCTAAGTGGCAGAAAAATAATTTTCGAAATAAATTCTCAATTTATAGATATAGAAATAAATGGTTCTGGCTTAATCTCTGTTAAAGGAGCGGGACTTTATCAAGACAATAAAGGCAATTTAACTGATTTGCCAGAAGGCGAATTAAAAATAAATTTATAGCTAACAAGGAGCAAGGATGAGAGATATTTATAAGCCAGGTGAAAAAAAGAATAAATTAATAGATGTTAAAAAAAAGAGTGTGGCACAAAATAGAGCAAAAATTAAAGATGATTTGCCTCAAGTTGATGCTTCAAATTTTTGGCAGCCAAAGCATAAAAAAAGTAAAGCTTCAAAAGTTTTATGGTTTTTCTTCTTTCTGGTTATTATTATGTCTTTAGGGCTTGGTGCTTGGTATTATTTTGATTTAATGCCTAAAGAGCAAGAAACTCAAGATACTCAGGCTGAGCAAAATCCAGAACTTATCGATATAGATAAAAAAATAGAAGATTTAGAGGATTCTCAGAATAACTTAGATGATTTTTCAGACGATCAGGAAGCTCCCGCAGTAGATTTAAATATAGATTATTAAAAGATGAAGTATATTCAGGATAAAATTTTATTCCCAGATATTCTTTGGGATAGACCTTTAAATATTTATAAAAGAGCTTTAGGTAAAGCTCTAATTATTGCTGGTTCAGAAGGTATAGCTGGGGCAGCTGCTTTGACCCTAGAGGCTGCAATGAGATCCGGTATTGGTATAGCTACTTTGGCTTATCCAGGCAGTTTAAAAAATGTTTACAAAAAACTTATACCAGAAGGTATGAGTTTGGCACTACCTGTTACTCCAAGTGGTTCATTATCTTTACGTGGGAAAAATCAGATAATTGAAGAGTCCAAAGATTACGATGTGGTTGCTATGGGCCCAGGCTTGTCTCGCAATGCCGAAACTATTCAGCTTTGTTGGGAATTATTTTTTGAAATTAAAAAGCCTCTTGTGGTAGATGCTGATGCCTTAGGCGCTATAGTTTTAGGTTCCGAATTAATTAAAGAAAGAGGTGGCAGGGCTCAGGATGTTTTGGGCCACTTAAAAACCAGAAAAGAGCCAACTATTATTACTCCTCATGCCGGTGAAATGTTAAGAATAGTTAAAGCTCTTCGTCAAAAAGGCGAGTATTTAAAGATAACATCTGATTATATAGATAAAAATAAAAAAGAAATTGCAGAATATATCGCCAAAAGAACTGGTTTTTTAGTTGTTATGAAGGGACATGATACTGTTTTAGCTGATGGAACAAATTTGTTGTTCAATAAAACTGGTAATCCAGGCATGGCTACAGCTGG
>CAZGIU010000010.1:11010-11264 GCA_964526535.1 uncultured Candidatus Saccharibacteria bacterium
TCGGAATTATTACTGCTTTTGTTTCTCAGAATATTGATAAAATTTTTGAAGCTACGGCTGTGGCTATATATCTTCATGGTTTAGCAGGAGACTTAGCAGCTGAAAAATTAGGCCAACGTTCGATGATTGCTTCTGACATAATTAAAAACTTACCAGAGGCTATCAAAAAAGCAGAACAAGAAAATAATTGATAGTTTGTTTAATTTATTATGCTATTTAATAAGGTACATTAAAAATATATACTGAGAATAAGG
>CAZGIU010000011.1:0-11127 GCA_964526535.1 uncultured Candidatus Saccharibacteria bacterium
GGGAAAACAGCTTTGTCTATTTTTTCGCCATATTCTTTTTTGGCTAAAATCATGGCTCCGCGAGGTCCTCTCAAAGTTTTATGAGTAGTGGTGGTAACTACATCCATATAGGGAAAGACTTGCATATGAGCATCACCTGCAATTAAACCAGCAATATGAGCAATATCAGCCATAGCAATAGCACCAACTTTTTTTGCAATTTCTGAAAAAGCTTTAAAATCTATTTCTCTTGGATAAGCTGAGGCTCCGCAAACAATCATTTTAGGTTTTTCTTCAAGTGCCATTTCTAAAATTTTGTCATAATCTAATCGGTGAGTTTTTTCATCTACCCCATATTGAACAAAATTATAAGCCCGACCGGAATAAGTAACTTTGGGATGACCATGAGTTAAGTGACCACCCATAGCCAAACTCATACCCATGGCTTTATCTCCAAATTCCATTAAAGCAAAATAAACCTCGGCATTAGCTGGGGAGCCAGAATAAGGTTGAACATTGGCATACTCAGCTTTAAAAATTTCTTTAGCCCTATCTCTGGCAATATTTTCTACCACATCTACAAATTCCTGACCTCCATAGTAACGATGACCAGGGTAACCTTCAGAATATTTATTGTTAAAAACAGTCCCCATAGCTTCAAGCACTTCAGCGGAAGCATAATTTTCTGAGGCAATTAGTTCAATGCCCTCTGTTTGTCTTTTTTCTTCATTTTTTAGAGCTTCGTATATTTGGGGATCTTTATTTTTTAAAGTCATATTACTCCTTATTTAGAATTTTAAATAGCGCATAGGCTAAATTTTATTAAGATTGATTATTTAAAAATCTAACTACAACATCTTCTTTTATCTTCCCTACTCTTAAAATTTTAGAGTGTCTTACTTTATAATAGTTGAGGTTAGACGTTTAGGCAAATGTCAAGGTATTGACTTGGAATCAATTTTTTAGTAAATTACTTGGGTAATTGAAGTTTTAAAGGAGCATTAAATGGCACACAAGAAAGCAGGCGGTTCCACAGCCTTAGGACGAGACTCGCAAGCCAAGCGTTTAGGCGTTAAAATTTATGGTAATCAAAAAGTTAAACAAGGTGATATTATTATTCGTCAACGTGGCACTAAATATGAACCAGGTTTAAATGTTGGCTTAGGTAAAGACGATACTATCTTTTCAAAAATTGATGGAACGGTTAAATTTGAAAGAAAATCAAAATTAAAATTTAGCGGTCAAGTTCAATATAAAACTCGGGTTTCGGTAGAGCCTGTAAAATAAGCAACTTAAAATCGCCTGCTATGGGCGATTTTTTTTATTTCTTATTTTCTTAATCTCTTTTACAAAACCTAAAAACAGAGGATGGGCCTCAAGAGGCCTTGATTTAAATTCTGGATGGAACTGAACACCCATATAAAATGGGTGGTCTGATACTTCAACTATCTCCACTAAATGATGATCTGGCGAAAGTCCAGCAAAAATAAAGCCGGCTTTAACAAATTCTTCCCTATGATCATTGTTAAATTCATATCGATGTCGATGGCGCTCAGATATTTTATTAGTCTGGTAAAGTTTAAATGATTTAGAATTTTTATCCAACTTACACGGATAGGCTCCTAACCTCATAGAGGCTCCGAAATTTTTCTCGCTTAAGTTTTTCTTTTGTTCCGGCATAATATGAATTACTTTTTTAGAGGTTTTTAGATTGAATTCTTCGGAATTAGCATTTTTCCAGCCCAGAACATTACGCGCAAATTCTATGGTAGCAATTTGCATACCTAAACATAAACCTAAATAAGGTATTTTATTTTCTCTGGCGTATTGAGCCGCTAAAATTTTACCCTCTATTCCCCTATTGCCAAAACCACCAGGCACAATAATACCATCAATTTTAGATAATTCCTTAGTGCCGTTTTTCTCAATCTTTTCAGCATCCAGCCAAATAATTTCTGGGGTAACAGAAAAAGCCCAACAGGCAGCTTTAATCGCTTCTATAACAGAAGCATAAGTATCTGTGTTGGTTAAATACTTAGCTACCATCCCAATTTTTACCCTTTCTGTTTTCTTATCTATTTGCTTGGTTAATTTCTGCCAATTTTTTAAATCACAATTAGTCGGTTTTAGGTTTAGCTTTTTAGTTACATAATCATCTACTTTATAAGTTTTTAAATGAGATGGTATCTTATAGACTGAATCAATTGTTTCCATTGGAATAACACCTTTTGATTCAACGCCACAATAAAATGAAAGCTTTTCAATTAAATCTTTAGTAATCTTGTAATCAGAGCGAGCGATTATCATTTGAGGGCTAATACCCAGAGCTCTTAAATCCTTAACGCTATATTGAGCTGGACGAGTTTTTACCTCACCAGAAGCCTCTAAATAAGGCAAAAATACGACGTGCACAAAAAAAGTATTTTCTGAGCCCAGGCTAACTTGAATTCTTCTAATAGCCTCCATAAAATGGAGCCCTTCATAATCACCAACTGTGCCACCGATTTCTGCAATATGAATATCAAAACCACGACCTGCTTCCAAAATTCTTTTTTTAATTTCTTCTACAATATGAGGCACAATTTGGACTGTTTTACCTAAAAAATCACCCTGACGTTCCTTTTCTATAACATCACCAAAAACCTGGCCAGCCATCATAGAAGATGATTTAGTTAAACTACGATTTAAAAATCTTTCATAGTGACCTAAGTCTAAATCAGTCTCAGTCCCGTCATCTGTTACAAAAACTTCACCATGTTCTCCGGGATTTAAGGTGCCGGCATCCATATTAAGATAAGGATCACATTTTTGAATATTAACCTTAAATCCTTTAGCCTGAAGCACCGCTCCTAAAGAAGCAGCTGCAATACCCTTACCAACACCAGATAAAACTCCGCCAGTTACAAAAATATATTTGGTGCTTTTATTGGACATTTATTATTCCTTTTTCTTTTTAGAATCAACTTCTTTTTCAAAAGCTTCTTTTGAGACAACTTCAACTAAAACCTCAGCCCTAACGCCTTCGCCTAACTTAATTAAAGCTTTAAATTGACCAGTCTGATGAGCTGTTTCAAACTCAACATCTTTTTTCTCAACATTAATTTTAGTCGTCTCTGTTAATTTTTCAGCCACATTTTTATTAGTAACCGAACCGAACATTTTGCCATCAATAGCCTTAACTTCAAAGCTAAGTTTAACTTTTTCAATAACGCTTTTATTTTTTTCTGCCAACTTCTGTCTTTCATTTCTTTGAGACTCATATTTAGCTCGCTCTTTTTCAATCTCCTCTTTGGACTTATCATCAGCCATAACTGCCAAGTTATTGGGTATTAAAAAGTTACGAGCATAACCATCTTTTACAATTTTCAATTCGCCATATTTACCCAAGCCGTTTACATCCTTTTTCAAAATCACTTCCATAATAATTTAGTTTTAAAATTTAAAAATCAAAATTTAAAGTTACATTTTTAAAATTAAAACTTTCTCCTTTCTTTTATAGTTAAAATGCTTGAAGCTATTATTTTTGAGATTTCTATATTCTCATTTATTAAATATTATAACTCTTTTTTGTTGCCGTTTTGAGTATCTCTTAGAAGAGCCAACCACACTTTTGATTCATTGGCTGATTTTAAAGAATGGTTTAGATAATTAATAAAATCTTTTTTAGAACTTGCCGATTGACCTTCAATAAAATTAGCTAAAACACTACTACCGCTCCTAATTAATTGTTTGCCCATAACATCACAGACATTAGTTTTAGGCAATTTATCTACAAAATTTATTAACTTCAAAACAAAGTCATAAAGCCTTTTTTTTAATTTATCTTTAAAGTTTGAATTGTAATTTTTCACTTTGAATTTTAAATTTTTAATTATGTATTATTTCCAATGCTTTATTAAGTTGTGGGTCACGAAAATTATTTAAATCATCTTCTGTTAAATCTATTTCAAAATCTGGCCCAATGCCAGCTTCATCTATAAAATTACCGGCCGGTGTTAACCATTTAGCCATAGTTATTTTGATAACACCTTTGGATAAATTAAATGGTATTTGAACTGAACCTTTACCAAAAGTTGTCTTACCAACTAACTTGGCTCTGTTCCTGTCCTTTAAGGCACCAGCTACAATTTCTGAAGCAGAAGCCGAACCCTCATCAATTAAAACAATGGTTTTAATGCTGGTTAACTTACCTTCTTTTGAGGTTTTAATTTCTTTTTTCCTGTTAGTAAATTGTTCTATAACAACAGTACCACCATCTAAAAATTCTGAAGAAACCTCAACAGCACTTTCTAAATAGCCACCCGGATTACCTCGCAAGTCTAAAATTAAGCCCTGGGGATTTTTCAGAATTATCTGATCAACAGCTTCAGAAAATTCATCAGGTGTTTTTTGAGTAAACTGGTTGATTTTAACATAAGCATAATTTTTGTTTTTATAGTTTTTGAATTCAAGTTTAACTGATTTAACATTAATAGTCGCCCGCGTAATAGTTACTTCCTCAGCTTTTGTATCTCTTTGAATTAAAAGTTTTACCTGAGTTCCTTCTTGTCCTCTAATCTTAGAAACAGCCTGATCAAGTGACATATTAAAAGTATCTTCATCATCAATTTTTAAAATAATGTCTCTGGCTCTTAAACCGGCTTTTTCTGCTGGTGTGTCAGCCAGTGGCGAAATAACAACCAAGCTCTTATCTCTAACTCCAATCTCAACACCAATACCAGAAAAAACGCCTTCAATTTCAGACAGATATTCTTTAGCCTGATCTGGATCCATATAAGTAGTATAAGGATCGCCAGAAGCCTCGGTTAGACCTTTTATGGCTCCATAAAGCAATTTATTAGGATCAAGCTCGCCCAAATATTCTTCATTAAGTTTATTGTAAGCTTCCCAAAAAAGTGAAAAATCAACTTCCTCTGGCTTACTTTTTTCTTTATTAATAAAAACATCTGGCAAAATTTTAAAAGGACCGATTTGATTAAAGCCCTTGGCGCCAAAAAAAACACCTATAAAAAAAGCAGTGGTCACCAAAACACCAACCACTGATACCAATAAAACCTTATTAAAATTTTGTTTTTTCTTAGCCTTCATTGTACCTATAAAAAATAAGTGCCAATTTATCCCGTTAAATATTTTTTTATTTAACTGGGATTAACCAGCACTTATTATATTATTTTAGAGGATCTTATTTGTCAAACTTTAACTAATAAACAAAGTTATTCCATGACATAACACTAATCTCATCATAACTATAGTTATGGTCCCAACGATAATTATAGTGGGAAACCTCAACTGTATATCTATCAATCACTTTATGCACTATGGCAACATGACCATATCCTCCGGTATTCCAAACCATAATGGCACCTGGTCCAGCAATTATCGGGTCGCTAGTTACTGAATAGCCCAACACTCGCCCAGCTTGATCAAATGTATTTCCGTGATTAACACCGAAAACCCTACCCCAATATTTACCCCTCACAACATTCCAATACCATGCCACATAAGAGACACATTCTCTTTGATAATAACGCCAATAATCTAGTTTATTTGGATCTCCATTAGCCCAAGGATAACCACCTGTACCCCCACCAATTCTTCTACTTTGCGCATTTCTCTGTGCTAATAGTCTTTTCTTTTCTTGTTCAGAAATTTTTACTTGTTTTTCAACTGTAACCTGTTGTTGATATTTTTCATTATATAAAGCTTTTTGAACTGCCTGTTGAGCAAACTGCCTTTGCCTTTCTTCTTCTAATTTAGCCTTTTTTTCTGATAATTGTTGTTTCTGGTCTATTAAGCCTGCTTTTAAAGCTTTGTTTTCAGCTATCGTAGTGTTAATTTTTTCTTCCAAGGCACGGTTATATTCCTCAGCATTCATTAAGTCTGTTAAGCTTTGAGTCGAAGCCAACATTTCCAAAGTGCCAGGCTGACCTTTTTCATATAAAAGCCTGACTAATTCCTTTAAGGTTTCTTTATTTTTAAGAATTTTTTCTTCAGTGATTTTGATTTCTAATTCTTTATTAGAAATCTCTTTTGATAAAGAGCTGATATTGACTTGAGTAGCAGTTAGTTCTTTATTAACTTGGTCTAATTGATTTTTGGCATCTGCTGTTTCTGCTTTAGCATTATTTAAAACAGCTTTTTCATTGCGTAACTTGATATCTATCTGGTTAATTTGCTGATCCAAAGAAGGCACTGCATAAGAAGAAAATGGCGTAATTAAAAACACCACCATTAGTGCTGTAAGGATAATTTTGTTTGTTTTTGTGTTTTTCATATTGTGCCGTCCTGAGAAATTCATAGCAAGAGACATTATAACCTTTTTGTATTTGTTGTCAAATAATATCAATTTAGCCTTTTTTGAGCTTATTTTAAATGAGCATATAAAGTTAAAAGTCCGTTATGATGATCAATTATTATGTAATGACCAAAACCAGAATTAATACCGCCGCGACCAATACCATCAAAAATAATAGTACCTTCTCGAGCTGCTCTTATGGGAGTACCCTCTGAGGCCGCAAAATCAATCCCCCCTGGACCACCAACCCCACGATGAGAATAAGTACCCATAAAAGTTTGAGTAATGGTTGCTCCAGGTGCTGGCACTAACAAAAAATTAGAAGACAAGAGCGGTAAAGGATCTATATCTTGTCCGTTTTGATAAACTCCAAAATGAAGATGAGGACCAGTAGAAAAACCAGTATTGCCCATTAAGCCAATCATTTCACCCCGATGAACCCGCTGGCCAGCCCTAACTCCGGAATAAGAAAGCCCTAAAGCTGTTGGTGAAGCCCCAGAAGAAATGGCTCTTAGCATAGCCGCTACTTCTTCTTTATCTTTAACGCCTTTAGACAAAATTTGCTGATAAGCGCTTTCCTCACCTTTAGTCTGGGCTAGTAAAGCATCTTTAGCCATTTTGCGTGAGTTTAAATCTTGCTGAAGCATTAGTTGCTGATCTATCAAAGATTTTTGCTCATCTTTTTTGTTTTGAAGTTCCTTATTCTTCTTATCAAGTTCATCTTTAATTTCGCGTATTACAACTACTGAATCCGCTATTTGAACATTAATAGCTTCTAGGTATTGCTGCTTACTCAAAGCACCAGTAACAGAATTATTAGAAACTATAACCTCAACCGGATTAACTTCACCAAATTCATATAAAAGCTTAATACCCTCTTTAAGCTTGCCTTTTTCCCTTTCAAGCTTAACCTCATTAAGTTTAATTTCGTTTTGTAGAGTTAAAAGAGTTTGTTCAGTAATTGTTAGCTCATCATTAAGAACCATTAACTTTTTCTCAGCTTCTTTTACTTCTTGATCGATTTGGGATATTTCTTGCTGTAGAGTTCTGGCTTGCTGCTGTTTTTGGGCAATTCTGGAACGAATTTCGGCCTCTAAATTTACAATTCCTTGATCTTGAGCCTTAACTAAAAAAAGGCCAAAACTGACCAAAAAAACGCAAAGCATCGCTTTTAAGAGAAGTTTATTCTGAAATTTAGGCATAAAATACTTCATCTAGTCATTAATTATATCACAAAATGACAAAAAAATAAAGAGTTTTTAACCAAAAATCTTTGACTTAATCTAAAATAAAGTGGTATTATTTAAGTTAGGTTTATATTTAAATCAATATGGAAGAAAATAAAAAATTAAGAACCAGGATTGGTAAATTGCTTTCCTCAAACAGAAAGCCTGGCGAAGGCTTTGCTGAAGTGTTTGCCGTTGAGCCTAAAGACTTTTTAGAAAAACAACACGGCAATATGTATTTTGTAGTTGAAGTTGCCTCTGGCTCTAAAGCAGCTGTTGATGTTGGCGAAGCTATTATTAATGCCATTAGGGATGAATATTATGACGACTTAAACAGAAGCGTTATTTTAAGCTTAGAGTCTGCTCTGAGAAAAGCCAATGAGGAATTATCTGATTTTGCCTCAATGGGAGAAACCGACTGGGTTGGCAAGCTTAATGTGGTTTGTGCCATTATTTCCGAGGAAAAACTTCACTTAGCTAAAGTTGGCGCTACTGAAGCCTATATTTTAAGAGGCAGTAAAATGACTCAGATTTCCGAAGGCACCTCGCTGGACGAAGAAGCTGATCATCATCCTTTAAAAACCTTTTCGACTATTACTTCTGGTAAATTACATCTCGGCGATAAAATCATTCTTTCAACCTCAGAACTCTTAACTCATATTTCTTTAACTGGTATTAAAAAAATTGTTCAGGAAAACAAACCTCATAGTGCTATGGTTAAATTACGAGAAATTTTAAAAAACGAGGAAGGTATTGGCTCAATTGGAGCTTTAATTGTGGAAATGGTTACCGAAGATGAAATAGCCTTAGAAACCGAGAATATTGGTGATGAGATTTGGATAGAAGAAAAAGAACCAAAACAAGGAGCCAAAGAAATTGGCTCAGCCCTGTTGGCTAGCTTATTAGCTTTTTTTAGCAACCTACCGAAAGTTTTTAAAACTAAAGTAGCTCCTAAAGCTAAAGATATTTTCCAGCAAGCCAAAGAAGCTGTTGATGGTTCTAAATCTGGAAAAAATATTTCAGAAAAAGACAATCAAAAAACTGAAACCGAAAAAGAAACAACCCAGTCCCCTGCTGACAGAAAAAGCGGTAAAAACAAATCCAAAAGAGATGAAACTTTTTTTTCATTTGTTTTAAATTATTTTAAAAACTTTAAATTAGACCAATTTATAGCTGATGTTAAAAAAGTTTTTGACAAGATGGGCAAATTTATCAAGGGAAAATCTAAAAACAAAAATTTTAAATTTTTAATGGCAGCCTTAATGATTGTCTTACTGGTAATAATTTTATTATTTGTTAATTTCCAAAGAACCAAAAACATGAACTTAGCTGAGGCAAAATATAACGAAGCCCTGGAACTTTATGAAAAAGGACAAAATGCTCTAATTTATGATGCTAAAAATGAAGCTTCGGAATATCTGAATGAGTCACGAGCTTTGGCAGAGGATATCTTAAATACTAAATACTTTAAAAATGAGACCTTGGAGTTAATAGCTAAAATCGATAAAGCCCTTAAGGAGGTTAATAGTATTTATGAAGTTTCGGGCAATTTAGTTTTTGAATATTCTGGCAACACCGAGCAAGTAGTAATTAAAAATAAAATTTTATATGCCTTAAATGCTGACAATAAAAAAGTTTATACTTACGATATTGAAAAGAAAACATCAGAAGAAATAAACCTAAATACTAATTTTAGACCAAAACAAATGGCTGCTTTTGAAAACCTAAATACTATTGTCATTTACACTGAGGGACCGGAAATTTTAGAACTCTCGACCCGAACTAACAATATAGACAAACGAAGTGCCTCAGGTAGTTTTAAACGAGCTGATATTTTAGCAACTTATTTAAGTAATATTTATCTTTTATCAAGAGAAAAGAATCAAATTTATCGTCATACTGGCGGTCTAACTTATGGAGCATCAGTAGATTATATTAAAGACAATACAGTGGATGTAACTAAGGCGGTCTCAATAGCTATCCCTGGTACAGTAATGGTTCTACACGAAAATGGTCAAGTAACTAAAATGTCTCGGGGCAAAAAAATTGAGTTTTCTTTAAGTTTGTTGTCTTTTAAGATAAAAGAACCTGCAAAAATAATCAATAATCCTGAATCTAACAGAATTTACCTTTTAGATAAACAAAACGGTATTATAAGTTTCAAACTAGACGGCTCATATTTAAAAACCTATCAACTTAAAGATAAAAAACAAATCAAAGATTTTCAAGTTGATGAAGCTTCTAACACAATTTATGCTTTAGTTGATAATCAAATTATTAGTTTTGGCCTTTAATCAAATAAAGTTATAACAAAAATGACCTTGCTTTTATTTTAGAGGTCACTTTTTGTTATTATCCAAAAACATTAAGCAGTATAATAATAATTAGCGAAACTATAAAGCCTAAAAAACCAGACAAATGAATAGCCGAAGCTTTGGCATTTAAAGCCCACTTATAATAAATAGCTGATCTTGATCTAAAATAATTATGTATCGGTGACAAAAAACCAATATCAACCCTGGTTGAATTATGAAGTCTGGCGGCCTCTTCCTGAAGCTGTTTTATAAGTTTTTCTTTTTCTGTATCTAACATTTTTAAATATTAATTTTAAGCTATTATAACATTTTTAATCAAAAAAAGACCATTATCCAGCATGATCTTTTTTTGATTTATTGATTATTTAGAGATATTTTTTTACTTTAGCTTCAGCAACTCTATTAGTTAGCCAGCCTTGAAAACTCTCAACACTAACAACAATTTGAGACCAGCGAACCTCATCATCTCTTTTGTCTGTTACTTTAATAATATGATAACCAAAATCCGTTCTGACTATATCTGAGAGTCCATTTATCTCAAGTGAAAAAACCGTATCTTCTATGGACTTAACCACAGTAGCTCTTTTTAGAAAACCCATGTCACCGGCTTGGTTTTTTGACAACTCATCATCAGAATATTTTTTAACAACTTCGGAAAACTCTACTCCGTTTTTCAACTCAGCAAGTGCCTGGCTGGCTTTATCTTGAGAACCCTTAGAATATCTATCTTCCCTAATCACAGCTGCCTCCAGCCTTTTTTGAATTAAATAAGGTTTAATTTTGTATTCTTTATACTGTTCTACATTTAGAGCATAATTATCGGCAATAAATTTAGTAAACTCATCTTTACCATTATTTGCCTCTGAACGAGATTCAAATTCTGTCTGAATATCTTCCTGAGTAACTACAATATTGCGTTTTTTTGCCTCTTGTTGTGCCACTTTATCTTTAATTAACCTGTCCAAAACATCTTTTTCTATCTCAGCAGTTTTTACACCATCAAGCTTTACTTTCTGGAAAACTTCCTGATATTTTTTTTCAGAAGCTAAGTTCTCCTCATAAATTTTTTTGGTAATAACTTCACCATTAACTTTGGCGGCTGTATTTAAATAAGTATAAACCCAAACACCAAAGAAGAGTAAAAGTAAACTGCCTAAACCAACCACGGAATAAAGCATTGGTTTGGTTAATTTAATGTTAGCTGAGGATTTTTTATTAACTTTTGCCATACCGTCCCTTTCATTATTATTAATTTATTTAATTTACTGAAAACAACTTCTTGAAGGTATCTGAAACAAAGGAGCCTACCTTG
>CAZGIU010000012.1:0-5144 GCA_964526535.1 uncultured Candidatus Saccharibacteria bacterium
CAAGCTGCCTACCAGTTATGCTGTATAAAAGAACATGTTTTAGGAAACAGCCCATTGTCTGACAATTGCGCCAGAGCTCTCAAGTTCATAATCCCAGTTTGGCTCAAGTATTTTCCTATAAATTTATTTAATTTTTCTTTTTATGAAAAGCTTAATGATGGTAGGCTTGAGCCTCGTTTAGGTATAGTTCTTTATTCTTCAGTAGGCAACGGTTTCCTTTTTTCTTCAAATGGTTTAATTTTTTGGTATGAATGCCAAAAATATCAAACAACTCAACACCTAAATGACAGTTTTGTTTTTCCTAAGTTAAATTTATCGGAAATAATAACTTATGCTGAAGAAATTATTGAAGCCTTGTCTAATATTACTCCCGATATTTCTCATTATTATTGTATCGCCCTACACCACCACCAAACCACTTAGTGGTTATTTTTTTATTTTCTGCTATAATATTTTGGTTAACCGGACGGTTAGTTTTTGTTCTTTAATAAAGGAGGCGAGACTATGAATACTCATATTGCCAGTTTTGAAGAGGGTCTTGGCAGATTAACTAGTCTCGATGATGTTTTCCGCAGACTTTCTGGTGATGATCAACTTAGTTTAAGCCAGCTTAAACATCAAGTTAGGGTTTTGTTTGTTTGCCATATGATAGTTTCTGAAAATGATAATTCAATGTACTCAAGAATGCTTACAGCTTTGGAAGAGCTCGAAAACAGAGAAGCTTTTTTGTGTTCGCTCAAACAGGCGATAGCTTGTCGAGTTCATGACATTATTGATGATATGGTTAAGCTTATGAATGGGGACGGTTTTATTGTAGCGAATTTGCGACATCAATGTTCTCGTAAAATGGAGAAAGTTTCTTTGCTGGAGTTGGCCAACAATGGTGGCGACACTCTTTGTTTAATTGTTCGTTCAAACGGCAATCGAATTCTGCGTTTTCATAAAGACGGTCGAGAAGTCCAAGTTTATAACTTAGCAGAATACGAAGGTTACAACCATGAAATTCATTACCCAGATCAGCTTAACGACGGAGAAGTTGTTGATATCCTTCCCGAAATCGTTAAAGCTTTTTCATTAATCAATCCACCCAAAATCATTTCATCCAACTAAGCCAAATGGCTTCTTTTTTTGTCTAAATAACATATAATCCTTGCTACATGGAAATCTCAAAAATTAGAAATTTTGCCATTATTGCACATTATATTATAATCATTAAATGAGCAGAAAAAAGATCACAATTAATAAAAAAATTTTAAGAACTCTCTATTCCGAGAAAGGATTTTCTTGTTTTAAAATAGCTAATAAATTCAGGTGTTCTCGTCAAACTATAACTAATCGACTAAACGAATTTAAAATTCCGCTAAAGTCACTTTCTCAAGCAAGGAATAGATACGAAAAAAGAGATTTTAATGGCTCTTTAGAAGAAAAAGCTTATATTTTAGGTTTTCACCTAGGTGATTTAAGCAGCTATAAAGTAAGCCCAAGCTCAGAGAACATAGTGGTGAGATGTCACACTACTAATAATAATCAAGTAAAATTGATCAAAGCTCTATTTATGAATTACGGCAAAATTACAGTTTCTAAATCAAGATATGGATTTAATGTGAATTGTTTTTTGAATCTATCATTTAATTTCTTACTAACAGAAAGAGATTATATTCCTTTGTGGGTTAAGCAAGATGCTAAACTTTTTTGGTCATTCTTTGCCGGTTATTCTGATGCAGAAGGAAGTTTTCAAATAAACCAACAGAAAGCAAGGTTTAAGCTTGATTCTTATGATTTTTCGATACTAAAATGGTCATCAAGAAGATTATTAGAATTAGAGGTAGAGAATAAGCTAAGAAAAATTGGAAAAAAGGGCGATAAAAGAAGCGATGGTACAAAATTTAATAAGGATTTATGGAGATTAACAATAAATAAAGCACTGATGATCAAAAAATTTTTAGACCTTATTATGCCTTATCTTAGGCATGGAAATCAGATTAGCAATGCTCATATCTGTCTAGCTAATCTTAGAGAAAGATATGAAAAAGGAACGATTTATGCAATTCAATCCTGATAAAATTCGCAACTTTGCTATCATTAGTCACGTGGATCATGGAAAATCTACTTTGGCTGACCGTTTTTTAGAATTTACTGAAACAGTGCCAAAAAACAAACTAAAAGAACAAACTCTTGATAAGATGGATTTAGAAAGAGAGCGTGGTATTACTATTAAGCTCCAGCCAGTTAGAATGAAGTGGCAGAACTATGAGTTAAATCTAATTGATACTCCTGGCCATGTTGATTTTACCTATGAAGTTTCTCGTTCTTTGGCAGCTGTTGAAGGAGCACTTTTGGTGGTTGATGCTACTCAGGGCATTCAGGCTCAAACTTTAACTAATCTTCACTTAGCCAAAGATCAAAATTTAACCATTATACCTATTATAAATAAAATAGACTTGCCAGGCGCTGACATAGAAAGAGTTAAGGAAGAAATTTTTAACATTTTAGAAATTGATGAATCAGAAATTATGTTAGCTTCCGGAAAAGAAGGTACTGGAGTGGTTGAAGTTCTCGATAAAGTTATAGAAAAAGTTCCACCACCTGAGGCTAAAAATGAAAAAACCCAAGCTTTAATTTTTGATTCAGTTTTCGATAGTTATAAAGGCGTTGTAGTTTATATAAGGCTCAAAGGGGGCAGCATTAAAAAGGGTGATAAGATTTTATTTATGTCTTCTGGCAAAACTGTAGAAGCTATTGAGGTTGGTTATTTTTCGCCTGACTATGTTTCAACTGGAGAACTAACAGATGGAGAAACAGGTTATATTGTTACTGGTTTAAAAGATGTTTCAGAGGCTAAGGTTGGTGATACTATTACTGTTTCTTCTGATCAGAAAAGAAAAGCTGATAATATGTTGCCTGGATATAAAAAAATTAACCCCTTTGTTTATGCTTCTTTATATTCAACTACAGGCGAGCCAAATGAGTTAAGAGAGGCTTTAGAAAAATTAACGCTTAACGACTCCTCACTTACTTATGAAGCTGAACTTTCCCAAGCATTAGGTTCTGGTTTTAGGGTTGGTTTTTTAGGGCTTTTGCATCTTGATATTATAAGAGAAAGATTAGAAAGAGAATTTAATCAGGATCTTATTATTACTACCCCGTCTGTTTCTTATAAAATTATTTATCCTAATGACAAAGAGGAAATTATTAAAAGCGCTCAAAATATGCCAGAGCCAGGCACTTTCGAGGAAATTCAAGAGCCTTATGTGTCTTTAGAAATCGTTACGCCCAATAAATATTTCGGACCAGTTATGGAGCTTACCAAAGAGCATCGTGGCGAGTATATTTCTATGGATTATTTGGATAGAGAGACTGCTATTTTATTTTACGAAATTCCCCTTTCGGAAATAATCATCGATTTTTATGATGATTTAAAAAGCGTTTCTTCTGGCTATGCCTCGCTTAATTATGAATTTATAGGATTTAAAAGAGGTGATTTGATAAAAATGGATATTTTAGTTGGCGGAGATGTTATCCCGCCATTATCTACTATAGTGCCTCGTCAGAAAGCAGATAAAGTGGGGCGTCAGGTGGTTAAAAAATTGAAAGAAGCTATCCCCCGTCAAAATTTTGCAATTCCTCTTCAGGCCGCTATTGGTTCTAAGGTTTTAGCGCGTGAAGATATCCCACCTTTTAGAAAAGATGTTACTGCAAAACTATACGGAGGAGATGTAACTCGAAAAAGAAAACTTCTTGAGAAGCAGAAAAAAGGTAAAAAACGTTTAAAACGTTTTGGTAAAGTTGATATTCCCCAAGAAGCATTTATGGCAATTTTGAAGAAATAGTAGTTTGACAACTATGTTACGATATAGTTAGAAATAATTAATTAAAAGGAGTAAAATATGAAAGGATATCATGGTAAAATCGAAGAATTAACTTTAGAAAATGAAAATTTTCGCAAAGTTTTATATTCTGGTAAGTACTCACAGTTGGTTTTGATGAGCTTAAAGCCATCAGAGGAAATAGGTTCAGAAGTTCACGAAAATAATGATCAGTTTTTCCGCTTTGAAGCAGGTGAAGGCAAAGTTGTTATCGATGGCAATGAATATCAGGTTTCAGGTGGCGATGCTATTGTGGTGCCATCAGGAGCCGAGCATAATGTTATCAATGTTTCTGATACTCATCCATTAAAGCTTTACACCATTTACTCCCCAGCTCATCATAAAGATGGCATAGTAAGAGCCACTAAAGAAGATGCTGAAGCCAATGAAGCTGACTTTGATGGAGTTACCACAGAGTAAGTTAACTAATTTATGCGTAAGATATTAAAATAGGCCATTGGCCTATTTTAATATTATAGGGTCTTGACAGCCTGTTTTTTTGAGCTAAAATATAATTAGCACTCCAAGGTAGAGAGTGCTAACGAGGTTAAAATGACAGATAGACAAGCTCAAATACTCTCAATCATAGTAAAAAACTATGTAAAAAATTCCAAGCCAGTTGGTTCCACCTCTATTTTGGATACACTAAACTTGAGTTTGAGCTCAGCTACAGTGAGAAATGAGATGGTTAACCTTGAAAAAGAAGGCTTTATTCAAAGTCCCCATACCTCGGCTGGTAGAATTCCTACGGACAAAGGCTATCGGTGGTACATTAATTCCTTAACAGAGCCAAAACAAAACCTTAAAGATCGAGAAAAAGATGTCCTAAAGCGTAAAATCGAGTCTTTTTCTGGTAGTGACATGGCTATTAAAAGAGCTGTGGATTTACTTTCTGATATCACTGGATCCACAGCTTTGGTAACCACCTCCTCAAACGATGTTTATTATCACGGTTTAAGATATATTTTGCGTTCACCAGAGTTTGAAAACCGAGATCAAATGCTAGGTATTGCAGATTTAGTGGATAATTTAATTGATTTCTTTCATGAATTACCAGCCTTTGAATCAGAAATTATTTACATAGGTGAAGAAAATCCCTACCTTAGAAAGGCTCATTGTGCTTTTTTAGCCTCACCTTATAATTTTCGAGACAGAGCAGGAGTGATGGGAATTTTAGGCCCCACCAGAATGGATTATGAAAGAAATTTAGAATTATTAGATTTTATTACTAAAGAGTTAAACCAGTATTAAGGAGAATTATGGAAAAAAGTCATAAAA
>CAZGIU010000012.1:5244-6751 GCA_964526535.1 uncultured Candidatus Saccharibacteria bacterium
AAAAAAGTCATAAAATAGAGAAAAAATGTGTTTGTAAAGAAGAAATAGCAACCTTAAAAAAACAAGCTCAGGAATATTTGGAAGGTTGGCAAAGAGCTCAGGCAGATTATGCTAATTTAAAGCGTCGAGCAGAGGAAGATATTATTAAAACTGCCAAATTTGCTTCTGGGGATTTAATCAAGAAAATTTTACCAGTTTTAGACAACTTTCAGAGAGCTTTTAACCATGTGCCAGCAGGTCAAACAAATTCAGATTGGATAAAGGGTATAAAGCAGGTAGAGGTTCAATTAGAAAATGTTTTAAAGGAAGAAGGTTTAGAAAAAATTGACTGTGTAGGCAAAGATCTTAATCCAGAAGAAGCCGAAGCTATTGGTTTTGATCAGAATCCAAAGTTTAAAGAAGATCAAATTTCAGAAATTATTCAAGAGGGTTATAAATTAAAGGACAAAGTTATTCGTCCTGCGAAAGTAAAAGTTAATAAAAAATAATAATTATAAGGTAACCCCGATGTAAAATCGGGATTTGATCGCTTCGCGGTCTTGAAGGAGGAAAATATGGGAAAAATAATTGGAATTGACTTGGGCACAACTAACTCATGTATGGCTGTTATGGAAGGTGGTGAGCCACAAGTTTTAGAAAATGCCGAAGGTGATAGAACTACCCCTTCTGTGGTTGCTATTACTAAAAAAGGCGAAAGATTGGTCGGTAAAACCGCTAAAAATCAGGCCGTAACAAATCCTGACAACACTATTTATTCAGCTAAACGTTTAATCGGTCGTCAACATTCTGAAGTTAAAGAAGAACTAAAAACTTTGTCTTACCACACTAAAGATGGCAAAAATGGTGAAATAAGAATTGTTTTAGGTGATAAAGATTATGCTCCAGCTGAAATGTCTGCCATGGTGCTTCAAAAATTAAAAGCAGATGCTGAAGCCAAATTGGGACAACCAATTACTGAAGCAGTTATTACTGTGCCAGCCTATTTTAACGACTCTCAACGCCAGGCCACTAAAGACGCTGGTAAAATTGCTGGTTTTGAAGTTAAAAGAATCATTAACGAACCAACTGCCGCGGCTTTAGCTTATGGTTTAGACAAAAAGAATTCAGAAAAAGTTGCGGTTTTTGATCTTGGTGGTGGAACCTTTGATATTTCTATTTTAGAGTTAGGTGATGGTGTTTTTGAGGTTAAATCAACTAATGGCGATACTCATTTAGGTGGTGATGATTTTGATAAAAAAATTATCGATTGGTTGGTTGAAGAATTTAAGAAATCTGATGGCATTGATTTATCTGAAGATAAACTAGCCTTACAAAGATTAAAAGAAGCTGCTGAGAAGGCTAAAATTGATCTTTCATCAACTCAAGAAGTAGAAATTAACCTACCTTTCATTACTGCTGATTCAGCCGGAGCCAAACACTTTAATATAACTTTAACTCGTGCTAAATACGAACAGTTGGTTGAAGATTTACTCCAGAGAACTGTTAAACCTTGCGAAGATGCTCTTAA
>CAZGIU010000012.1:6851-11019 GCA_964526535.1 uncultured Candidatus Saccharibacteria bacterium
ATTCAAAAAGCTCAAAAAGAAGCCGAAGAGCATGCCGAAGAAGATAAAAAGAAAAAAGAATCTATTGAAGCTAAAAATAATGCTGAACAAACTTTATATTTAGCTGAAAAAACTCTTAAAGAAGCAGGTTCAAAAGCTAAAGAAGAAGACAAAAAAGAAGTTGAAACTGGCATAGAAGAACTTAAGAAGGTTAAAGATTCAGATGATACAGAGGCCATTAAAAAAGCTACAGAATCTTTATCAGAAAAACTCCAAAAAGTTGGTGCTGCTATGTATCAGCAACAAGAGCAAGGTCAAACTCAAGAAGCTAAGGGTGAGGCTAAGACTGAGGATAAAAAAGATGGAGCCGAAGAAGCTCAGTATGAAGAAGTAAAGGACGAGAAAAAAGACGATAAAAAAGAAGAAGATAAGAAATAAGGCTAAAGAGGAGCCGCAAGGCCCCTTTAAATCTTTATGAAGAATTATTATGAAATTTTAGAGGTTTCTTCTGCTGCCTCAGAGGATTATATCCGTTCAAGGTATTTTGAGTTAGCTAAAAAGTATCATCCCGACGTTAACACTTCCCCAGATGCCCATAAAAAGTTTATGGATATTAACGAAGCCTATTCAGTTTTGTCAGACACTTTAAGAAGAGCCGATTACGATCAAAAGATAGAAGGCGCTTTTATGCGAAAAAAAGCTCCAACAACCGCTGACGGCGGTGTTGGAGTCCCGACCGGAAGCGTCGGAGAAGAAAAGCCTTCGCCTCCAACTAAAAAAGAAATAGCTGAAGCTTTTATGAATGTTTTCTTCTTTGCTTTTTTAGGTCTTTTGTTAGGAGGAGCTTTAGAGTTTTTTCTTTGGCTTTTGTTTTCAAAAGCCCCTTTTAATTTTGCTTTTTTACAAGCCGGAATTTTATGGGGATTTGTGGCCGGACTTTTTTGGGGCTCAGATTACAATTTTAATGTTGAGGCTTATTTAGGGCATGGTTACTTAGGCAGAAGTTATAGTTTTTTAAGAACCATCTTTTTTGCTCTTTCCTTTGCTTATTTATTTGCCAGAGGATTTATGTTTTTAAGTCCATTTTTTTCTGAGAAAATATTATCTTTTTCGGGAGTTAGCTTTGGTTTGATTTTTGGTTCAGCTATAGGCTCTCAAGGTGAAGGCGTGGTAATGATAAAAAATAAAAAAGGTAGATTTGAGCTTTTATATATTGCTTTTAGAGGCTTACTGATCGGCTTGGCTGGTTTACTGGTTGGTTTCTTTTTAGGCTTAATGATAGAGATGTCAACACAAATTCAAATTACTGCCGTTTCATCTTTGGTTGGTTTCTTTTTAGGTATTATTTTGGGATCAATTAATCCAGCTAATTTAGCCGCTTATTCAAGTTATGTTTCTTCGGGAGTTAAAAATGCTTTAGTTATTGTAATTGCAGGTTTAACTCTTTTAGGTGGTATGATTTTTTCTTATTTATTACACGATCAAATTAGTCAGTTATTATCTGGCAAATTGCCGTTTTAAGTTAATTGTTTTAAGTTAGGGTTTATATGTCAACTTCAAATTTAGACTATTATGAAATTTTAGGCGTTAAAAAAGACGCTTCTTTGGACGAAATCAAAAAAGCTTATCGTAAAAAAGCTCATCAGTATCATCCAGATAAACAAGGCGGTGATGCTGAAAAATTTAAAGAAGTTTCCCAAGCTTATCAGGTTTTATCAGATCCTCAAAAAAAGCAACAATATGATCAGTTTGGTAGCGCAGCTTTTGAACAAGAAGGGGCCGCCGGTTATGGTCCTGGAGCTGGAGGTTTTGATTTTTCTGGTTTTCAGGGGCAAGGTTTTGATTTTTCCGATATCTTCTCTGGTGGTTTTGGCGATATCTTTGATATGTTTACTAACTCAGGTGGTCGCGGAAGAAGCCGCGTTAAACGTGGAGCAGACTTAGAAACAACAATTGATATTAATTTAAAAGAAGCTTCAGATGGAGTTGAGCGTGAAATTAATGTTTATAAAAGAGATAAATGCGACACTTGTTCTGGTTCAGGCGTTGAACCTGGTTCAAAAATAAAAACTTGTGATCAATGTCAAGGTCAGGGTCAGGTTAAGGTTACTCAAAATACTATGTTTGGAGCATTTCAACAAGTGGCTCAGTGTCCAAAATGTAAGGGCGAGGGTAAAATTCCAGAAAAAGCTTGTTCTTCTTGTGGCGGAGATGGAAGAGTCAGAAAATCTAAAAAACTTAAAGTTAAAATTCCCGCTGGTATTTCAGATAATCAAACAATTAAACTTTCAGGTGAAGGTGAAGCAGGCCCTAAAGGCGGAGTTGCTGGTGATTTATATATAACTGTAATAGTAAAGCCAGATAAAAGATTTAAGCGCCAGGGTGATAATTTAGTAGCCGAAATAGATCTTAGTTTTACTGAAGCTGCCATAGGTGCAACCAAGAGAATTGATACTTTAGATGGGCAGATTGATCTTAAAATTCCTCAAGGAACTCAACCTGGCAAAATCTTTAAAATTCCAAATAAAGGCATAAAACATATAGATCAATCTGGCGCAGGCGACTTGCTTATAAAAGCTAATGTGGTTATTCCTTCTAAACTTTCCTCAAAGCAGAAAAAATTGTTAGAGGATTTCCAAGAGAGTGAAAAGAACAAAAATTTCTGGCCATTTAAATAGCTTTATTATATTTTTTTCAGATATTCTCACTTTTGTGCAGACAAAAGTGGGACAAAAGCTGCCAGACCGACAAAAAATAGCTGGAAATCTTTTCAGCTGAAGCTTTCGAACCTGAACACCTTTGGGTGTCCTTGGTTTCTCCTGATATCTTGATATCTCAGGGAAACCTGCGGATTGGCAGATTCTCGGGTCAAATACTTGACCCGCTTCATCTTCAAGATTTTCCAAGGCGCTATTTTTTGAAGTCTGGAGATTCTTGAATTTTTTAAAAAAAGCGTTTGTATTTTTGCTAAGGTTGCCTTTTTTTAACCCAAGCATTGTGGAGAAAATGTCAGAAACCCTGGATTTTTCTGAAAGATGCTTTAGTTAAGCAAAAATCGTGCTGTTTAAGGAATGAAATGACGAGTTCACGATTTTAGAGAGGAAAAATCTCTAGTGTTTCCCATTTTTGGAGCACCGCTTGGCAGTTTTTGCGTACTTTTTGCTGACAAAAAGTACAGAAGAAACGAAGAAATGATTTGAAATTTTGGACTATCTTTTGTGGTAAAAAGTGGAAATATTTATTTTACCTACCTAGAGCGCATTTTCAAATATTCCTATTGCCAAATTGGCGGTTTTTTGATATTAAAATTAACAAAATAAAAAAGGAAACGAAAAAAGGTTGTGTTTTGTTGGTTTGGTTTAGCAGATATCGAAGAAGGCTTTGGGAGCCAAGTAACCACAGGCAGAGCATTCGGCATTATCGAGATATTCTGTAAGAAGTGACATTACTTGGTTGTAGGCTTGGCTGTTACTCCTGACTTCTTTCATCGTATCGTCGTTATAAATTTCATTTACCGAAGAGAGATACATTTTAAGAACTATGTCGTTATCCTGTGGAAACAGATTCTTTTCGCCACATGAAGGACAACAAACATCCTGAGACATAAAGATAGTATCTAGTTCAAAGTAAGCATCTACTTTATAAGTAATTCCTCTTGAAGTAACCAAAACAATATCGTTTCCCGGTTGGGGCAGGTTGGAACCATTTCCAAAGTCAAATATAGCCATGGTTTCACCTCCTGTGTTTTTATAAAGAACATCGCTAAAAAAGCGATTTATTATTTATAGCATAAGAAATTATTTAAAATCAATACTTTTATGTCTGCTTGCTCCAAAAGGCCGCTAGGTTTAAAATTTTGCCTTTCTAACAAAAGATTAGGTCTGAGTTGATTAAATATGCCTAAGAGGGGGGTATTGTTTGTTAGATTTTAAATTAATAAGCCTAATAGGGTATGCCAATATCACTATATCCGATAGATAAAACTATTTATCCAGCACTAACTTCCTTAAGGCTGATCTTGATTCTACACTTGAGTTGTACTAATGCTTGCCCATGCTTTTTGAGGCGTTTTTCTCGTAATTTAGCATCAGTTTCTGAAAAATATGCTTCATAATATACTAATTTCCATTTATCCCCGCTTGTGTAACGAGATTTGCTACTGTTATGTTGGTCAAGCCGTTTCTTCAAG
>CAZGIU010000013.1:0-10503 GCA_964526535.1 uncultured Candidatus Saccharibacteria bacterium
AAAAGCTGGAAAATAAAAATATGATAAACCGAACTAGTAAAAACTCTTAAAAGCCACAAAAAGCTGTTAATTTTAGCTACTTTGTCTAAAAATTGGTGCTGATTATGATTTTTAATCTTTTTTCCGATTTGTAAAGTTACTAAAATAGTTAAAACTAAGGCAAAAGACTCAAAAAAACCAACCTTCTCATAAGTTCCTAAAATAAAAAATAAAAAAAATGGCCAGACTTCATATAAAACACCGAAATTAAAACCCATACCCACCGAAGCAATTAAATCATTCCTAATTTTTTTAAGTTTTATTTTTTTCATATCGAGTTTTTTGGCAATATGCGGTTCACGAGTTTTTAAAAGTGGTAAAGCCGCTAAAACCAAAAGAGTAATTGAAGATAAGAATGCATTACCTATACCAAAACGAGTAGCTATTACTCCACCAACAAAAGGCGCTATGCCGCCAGCAAAAGTCATTAAAGCCTCAATTCTAGACAGAGCCTTGGAAGTATTTGATCTTTTTCTGGCCAAAGAAAAATCTATATGATAGCTCATCCAAGAAAGCGACATAGACACACCAGAGAAGATTCCTAAAAAAATTAAATTCCAATTGTACTCAGGCAAAGTCATAATCATCCAAAAATAAGCCAACATCAACGGAAAACTATAGGCCAGACCATGTTTAGGACCTATAAAAAGTATTAGTTTAGTAAATGTTTTGTCTAAAAGACCTTTAACAAAATAAGTAATTGAGTAAAAAATAAAAATCCAAAATAACGAATAACCCAATTTATACAAATAAATAGGAATAAAAATGCCAACCATGGATATGGCCATAGTTTTTAAACTCATAGCCCAATAAATTTCCGAAAGCTGGGTTAATTTTAGCCTTGGCAAAAGCATTATTTGCCGATGGATATTCATTTAGTATATTCCCACAAACAATAATGGTAGAATAAGTGAGAGAGCCATTAAAATAACTACCGCAATTAAAACAATTCGCCGAATTTTTTTCTTGGTTTTAGTCTTCATAAGTTAAATAATAACAAAAGAATCTATGTTTGAAAATTACTTAAAAAGGATGCTGGGATTAGAAATAGAAGAAGAAATTTTTGCCATCATTCACCATCACTGGCTAACTTTTTTGTGGATTATCATTAAAATTTTATTATTACCTATTGCTTTACTTTTAGGGATTATCTTTTTCGGCACAGATTTTCTTTATCTTGTTTTGGATTCGGGTCCTTTTTCTTTGATCTCCTTAGCGGTTTTAATAGTTTGGGCAACTTATAGTTTTTATCATTGGTATATTTGGTATTTTGACGCTATTGTGCTCACCAATCAAAGGGTAGCTTTAATTGAACAAAAAAGATTATTTGACAAAACAATCACTGGAGCCGTGTACGAAAAAATTCAAGATATTACAGTTTCTCAAAAGGGCATTGCCGAAAATGTTTTTAATTTTGGTTCAATTAAAATCCAAACTGCTGGCGAAGCAGCTAATTTAGTTTTAAGTGGGTTAAAAAATCCTCAAAATATTGCCAGACAAATAATGAATATCAAAGATAAATCAAGAAGATAAAAATCAGAACTAATTGCAAATAACAAAAATTTACCTATAATAAATAATCATTAAGGAGACTGTATGTCAGAAAAAAATAAAAAAGAAAATAAGTTGGGTAATGTTTTAGACTTAAGAGTTAAAAACAAAGAGCCTCAGTTAAATCAACCAGTTACTCAAAAAAAGAAGAAAACAGGAAGATGGAGTTTCAAAAAAACACTTTTGGTTGTTTTATTGGTTTTAGTTACATCCTTGGGAATTCAGCTTTATGCCATTTATGAACTAGGCTCAACCAATATTTTGATTAGGTTAAAATCAAAAGTTATTCCTTATCCTGCAGCCAGGGTTGATTTTAACTTAGTTACTTACAGCCAGTTCTTAAGTGATTTAGACTCTTATAAACTTTATTACAAAGTAACCGAAGAGCAGGATTTTACCTCAGAAGAAGGCCAAAAAGAATTTGAAAAGCTAAAAAAAGATCTATTAGAAACATTGATAGAAGATGAAATAATTAAAAAAGAGGCTAAAAAAATAAATTTAGCAGTCTCTGAAGAAGAGATTGACCAAGAATATAAACAATTATCTGATAAGCTTGGAGCTGAAAACGAAGAAAGTCTAAAAAAAATTATAAAAGATTATTACAACTGGGATGTTAAAGCTTTTAGGTCCAAAATAAAAGCTACTTTATACCGAAAAAAAATGGAAGCCTGGGTGGCTAAAGACCCAGAATTAAATAAAGATAAAAAAGCCAAAGCTGAAGAAATTCTTAAAAGGATTGAAGGTGGTGAAGATTTTGCAGCTTTAGCTAAAGAATTTTCTAATGATCCTTCAGCTGTTGATGGTGGTAAAGTGGACTGGATAGAAAAAAATAGCTATTCCGAAGACTATGAAAAGGTAGCTTTTTCATTGGAAAAAGGCCAAGTTTCCAAAGTTGTAGTTACTAATTTTGGTTTTTACATCATTAAAATAGAAGACAAAAAAGAAGACCAAATTAATGTCCGTCATATTTTAATTAAACCAACAGAACTTAGCGAGTGGCTAAAAACAAAAAAAGATGAGTATCAGGTGAAAAGATATTTGCCGCTTACAAAAATTAAAAGCCAATAAACCTCTTGAGCTTTAACTTTTTTTAAGATAAAATACCTGCTATCTGATTTGGTATTTAAAAGAAGTCCAATTTGTAGTCGGAAATTTGGGGGCGTAGCTCAGCTTGGTTAGAGCGCCTGCCTGTCACGCAGGAGGTCGCGGGTTCGAGTCCCGTCGTCCCCGCCAGAAAAAAATAAAACAGCCAATGGCTGTTTTTAAATTATTGATATAGTCTCTTTACCTTGTCTGGTTCTTTTCTATTACCTCTTCAAGAAAGACAGAAACAACCAGGGCCAAAGGTACTGCTAAAACAATTCCTAAAAAACCTAAAAGTTTTCCACCTATTAAAACAGCTAATAAAATCACTACTGGCGATAAACCTGTAGTTTTTTGCATAACTTTAGGCACTAACAAATGGTTTTCCAACTGTTGAATGCCAACATATAAAGCCAGAACCAAAAGAGCTAAAGTGGGTGACTGAGTAAAACCAATAAAGATAGCTGGGATAGCAGAAAATAATGGACCGAAAAGTGGAATAATTTCTAAAATGCCAGCTAAAACAGCTAAAGTTAAGGCATAATCTACGCCCAGTATAGTCAAACCAATAAAACTTAAAGAACCAACGGCCAACATAAGAATAAATTGACCTCTTAACCAACTGCCAATCTTAACTTGAATCATTTTTATTCTTCTGGCAACTTTTTCAGATTTTGATTTTGGAAAAATTGATTTTAAAAAAGTTTCTATTTCATCCCCCGCTACTGTCATATATAAAACCAAAATCAATATCAAAACAAAACTTGTTAAAATACCAAAAAACCTGGTAGCAACTGAAAATATATCCCCAATGTAGCTTGAAAAATTGTTAGCAAAATCATCAAATGAATTTTTGAACCCAACGGAGAATTCATTATATTCAGGCACAAAATCAAAGCTCTCATGAAGATCAGCAACAAAAGATGGTAAAGATTCTGACATATCTTTTACTTGATTTAGAATCTGAGGAGTAATTAAGTAAAACATAAAAACTATTAAACCAAAAAACATAAGGTAGAGTGAAATAACTGAAACACTTCTGGGAATTTTATAGTTAGCCAGTTTATTGACTAGGGGATTAAGACCAATAAAAACAATAACTGATATTAAAAAAATTGCTACGATATCTTTTATTAAAAAAACTAAAAATAAAACACCTAATAAAGAAAAAAACACTAAGATACTTTTTGGAGAGATATTAATGTTTATATTTTGTGAATCTTTCATTAACCTACACCTAACTTGATTAAAGCCTCAGAAGATATCCAATATAATAAGGCGCCTAAAACTATAACTAAAGAATAACCTAAATTTCTTTTTTTGATAACCTCGGGAATTAAATCAGTAAAAGCAATGTGTAAAAAAGCACCTGCTGAAAGACCGATAAACAAATCATTAAAGTGAACAAAGGTAGCTGAATAAAAGCTACCAACTACAGTTGCTAAAGCTAAAATAGATGAGGCCGCCAAAGCACTCATTTTATTACGACCAGCAGCCAACATTACAGAGGCTATTGTTAAACCATCTGGTATTTTATGTAAAATTACAGCCGTAAAAATTGCAAAGCCGGTTAAATAATTAATGTTAAAACCAGCGCCAATGGCCAAACCGTCTAAAAAGGTATGAATAGTAAAAGCTGCTAAAATAGCCCAAGCCGTTTTTTTGGTTATCTCATTTTTATGGTTTTCCTCCCCAAAATGAAAGTGCGGCGAAAAAACATGTTCAAAAAAATAAATTATAAAATAACCCAGGGCGATATAAAAAACACCTAAACTTGAAGCCTCGATAGCCTCAGGCATCATATCGAATAAAAAGGTAGCCAGAATAAAACCAGCGCCTAAAGAAATGGTATAGTAAAGAAAATTTTGACTAATTTTCTTTTTAGAAATAACGAACAAAGAACCAATTAAGCTGGCTAAACCAGCAATGATTCCCAGGGTAATTGTGATAGAAAATTCAGCCATGAATCTCTCTAATAATTGGAGCGTGAGAAACTAAAATATCTTTTAGAAATTTATCCTTACATTTTTTCCGATAATTGAATTCATTCTCAGTTAAAACAGTATAATTTATTTCCTGACCAGCCTCTTGTTCTATTTTCTTAATAAAAGAGGTAAGCTTATCTTTTTTAACGTTGCCAACTAAAATCAAGTCTACGCTAGTATTTTGATTGCCTACAAAAAATCCAGACCAGGCGGCAAAAGAAATATTGCCCAATTTTTTAATTTCTTCGGAAATTTTATCTTCAGAAGTTCCACTTTTTTCCACCATACCCTGAAGTTCTTTGAAAAAGATAAATTTTTTGTTGGCTTGGTAAAAAGTTTTCCGACCTTCGGTTCTTTTAGTTAAAAAGCCTATAGATGAAAGTATTTGGAGTTCTCTTCTAACTGAGTTTATTCTTTTAACCAAACGTCTTGTTATTTCTCTCACGAAAAAAGCTCTTTCAGGATTTAAGAGGAATAGAGCTAATAACTTAACTCTTGTCTTTGAGCCAAACAATCTTTCTAATTTCTTCATAACAAAACTACTTATTTTTATTCTTCAATTTTAGTTTCTTCAGCCTTAGTTTCAACTTCAACTTTAGCAACATCTTCCACTACTTCCTGATCCAACGCCTCTAGCTCTTCTTCTGATCTTGGCGGTTTAGCTAAAACTACAATCTCGTCGGCTTCATTTAAAATTTCTACATTAGCTGGAACTTTTAAGTTTGAAACTAAAATTCTATCTTCAAAAGTTTTTAAAACTATAACATCAACCTTGATATCATGAGGAATATCGGTTGGCAAACACTCAACCTCAATTTCTGTTTTTTCTTTAACTAAAATACCCTCTAGCTCTTTAACTGCAGGTGCAATTTCTTCATTCACAAACTCTAAAGGAACTTCGGTTTTAACCTTTTCATCCAATTTTACTTTATGAAAATCAACATGAAGATAATCGTAAGTAACTGGATCCCGTTGAATATCAACTATCAAAACTTTTTCTTTACCACTTTCAGTCTCCAACTCAACCAAAGCATTTTCACCCGCTTCTTTATAAACTTTATCAAATTCTTTTTTATCAACCATTAAGGTTTGAGGCTTAACTTTTTTGCCATATACAATAGCTGGCACAAAATCGGTTCTTCGCAGACCTTTTACTTTTTTACCCGTTATTTCCCTATTATTAGCTTTTAAATTTATTGTTTCCATTAAAAATTCTCCAATACTGTAGAAGGATTGTACTAAAATATTTGTTCAGGGTCAAGACTTTTTATAAAGTCTGGTAATTAGTGGTTTTAAGTTATCTGAAAAGTTGTTCAAAGTCTCCATTAAAAGTTTTAAGAAAATCGTGCAGGGCTAATATCTCGTCAGAATTTATTGGTTCTTCTGTGATATCTTTTTGGAAAAAATTTTTACTCTCTAAATAAGCCGCCGAATCAATTTTTTGACCAGCCTGATAATTAGCCACAATTGTGGCTATTACTGGCATATTGCAAACATAACAATCAAGCTGAACTAAGATAGCCTGACCCATTTGACCGGTTATTTTAATATTTTCTTTAGTATATTGAGAACCACAATGAGGACATTTAATCATGGCCTGAATATTGCGTATCAACTCTTCTAATTTTCTTGAATTCATTAACTTCCTCCTCTTATTGTATTATACCGTAAAAATAACTAATTGTCAATTTGAGCATTGGGTTTTTTAAAGTATACCAAGGACATAACCGAAATTAAGACAAACAAAAGTAACAATATTGCCAATAGTTTATAAAAAGGTCCTTTAAGTAAAACAGCCAAAAAACCAAAACAAGCTGTTAAGAAATAAATAATTAAGACTGTTTTTCTTTGTGAAAATCCTTTTTTTAAAAGCTCGTGGTGAAAATGTTTTTTATCTGGTTTAAAAGGTGACTGACCAGATAAAATTCTCCTTAAAACTGCCCAAAAAAGATCTAAAATCGGTAAGCCTAAAATTAAAAAAGCAGTAGCAATTTTACCTCCTGAAAAAATAGCCAACACCGCTAAAATAAAACCTAAAACCATGCTACCTGAGTCACCCATAAATATTTTGGCAGGAAAAAAATTAAGCGGCAAAAATCCAAAAGCCGCTCCAGCTAAAATAAGAGCAAATAATCCAGTATGGCTTTGATTAATATCTGGAGAAATAGAAATAAAGAAAATTACCAAGGCAGCTATGCCAGAAACTCCAGATGCCAAGCCGTCTAAACCATCTAAAAAATTAATGGCATTAATTACCAAAACAATCCAAAAAACCGTAAACAAATCAGCCCATAAAGTTAAGTGATAATTAATACCCCCAAGCTCAATAGGTATTTTTAGGGTATCAAGCTTTAAATAGCCTCCAAATGGATTGGTAATAAAATCAATGCCTGTTCCTGAAGCAACAATAATTAGGGCGGCTAAAACTTGACCGAAAAGTTTTACCCAAGCATTAAGGGAAATGGTGTCATCTAAAAGACCAAAAAAAAGTAAAACTGAAGAGCCAATAAAAATTCCCATTAATTGTTTATCAACTGGCATGATGGCAAAAAGAACTCCAAATAAAGACAGAAAAATTGCTAAACCACCTAAACGAGCAATTGGTTTTTTATGAACCTTGCGATTATCTGGTACATCAAGTGCTCCAATTTTTGGAGCAATATTTTTAGCTAGCAAAGTTAAAAAAAGTGATAGTAGAAAAGCAATTGAAAAAATTAAAAAATAAAATTTCATTTATTGGTCCTTATTTTTTTAGTAACCTTCCAGTCTAGCCGACGACCAATCATTAATCTGGTTTGAGCTTCAATGGCCGGAATTGTAGAAAAGAAAATAGTTACCAGGGGCATTAAAATCCATTGCAAACCCATAAAAATATGTTTAATTTTACCATAATGTCTGGGGCGCTTTGGCAAAAGAAGAATCGATATCATAATGTTAATAAAAATACCAAACATCGCAATGGTCATTAAGGTGCTAGTAATTATCGGCAGATTAAAGGCTACTAAAGTATAGTTAAAAGTTGGGTTGATAAGACCTGGCAACCAACCGACTATGGTGATGAATAAGCTGGCAGTTGCCCAGAAAAAATAACCCTCCATCATTCTGTAAAGCGCCACAATTTTTTTCCACCAAGGTATTTTAGAGTTAGCTTTTAGGTTTAAAACTACGTAAGGAAAATCAGAGGCTCCCCAAGCCCAACGGCGCAATTGAATATATTGAGCCTTTAGAGTTTTTAAAAAAGTTTTTTCCTGGACAGCGTCCTGATAAATTGGCAAAAACATTGGTACTACTTCATAGTCTCCATCATAAGTAAAAAAACTACGCCAATATTGATGACCGTCTTCTACTATAGTATTAGTAGCCCAAAAATCAGTATCAATTAAGGCATCAAAACTTTGAGCATGTGATGAAAAGTTTCTTAAACGCTCTGGCCTGGTTGATTCAATTAACTGCCAAAACCCATTACTGGAGGCTATAATTCTAACCGGAGCTGGCACATCCCAAATATTATTGTTGAAAATAGGCACTGGTTGAAAACTTCTTTTTTTTCTATTGGGATTAATAACATATTTATAAGTTAAAGAAGCAAAATATTCTAGATGAACTATATTGTCCGCATCTAAAGTAGTAACAATAATATTTTTATAATTAATCCCAAGTTCATCGACAATTTTTTTAGCCTCTTTAGCCGCATAAGTTATATTGCCACCCTTGCCTTTTACTTCTGTTGGAATATCTTTAGGGTGAATAGTTGAGATAAAAAGATAAAAAGATTCTTTAAATTCTTCTTCTAACTCTTGAGCATATTTTTTAAATCTTTCTTGATCCCGCTCTTCACCAGCTAATACAAACATAATTTTTTTTGAGGGAAAATTGCTATTTTTTACTGCTTTAATTGAATCTCTTAAAATACTGATATCTTCTTGATAAGTAGCTAAAATTACTAAATGATAAATATCTTGCCAGTTAATAATTTCTGACTGCTTAATCTGAGATATTTCTTCTAAAAAAGAGTGAAGATATTTAGTTTTTATGGCTTCTTTTTTATACTTAGGCAAAAATTTAACAAAAGGCCTAAATAAACTGCGATTTAAAATATTTTTTTCTTTTTCTTTTATCTCTTCTGAAACGGAATTTTTCTTTTTTTCAATCTCAAGAGTTTCTGGCAAACGCTCCAACCAATTGGTTTTTTGCTCTATCATCATCATTGAATAAGCATTTATAAGATTTCTTGACATATAAAAGGCTTTAAAAAGCCAATATATGTCAAAAACTATAATAAAATAAGCTACCCAAGTAGGATAAAAAAATGATAAAACAATTGGGGCTATTAAAGCCGACCAAACCAAAGCACCTGGAATTATTTCTAAGAAACGACTGGTCTTGGCCTCTCTTTCTACTAAAGTTAATGTGTGATTTTTGTCGTTCATCAAATATTAAAAGTTATTAACAAAACCGCTAACAACATTAAAAGGTTTAAAAGAATGGTTGCTCCAACCAAAATATAAGCAGCCTTGTTTTCTTCTTTTGTTTTAAGAAATTTAGCAATTAAAAAATTAATAGTATTAATAATCAGCAAAAAAATTACTAAGTAATAGGGCCAATACCAAGGTCCTGTTTTATCAACTCCTACCCCAGGAATATAATGAATTGGAATAATACCCTGACTTGGTCTAACAGAAAAAATTATTGTTAAAAAAGACAGGAAATTTATAAAAATAGCTAAAAGAAAAAACAAGGCCAGCGGTCGATTTTTAAAAAACCTGCTATATAAATAAACACTTAATTTAGCGCTTTGGGTTTTTTTAATTTTTTCAATCATTTCTTTCATTTTTAAAAACTCATTGCAAAGATAGCAAAACAAAATTATAAACCAATTTGAACAAAAAGGAAGTCTCTATTTTTTCTTACCTCGACCACGAGTTACTGGGCCTTCGGTCGTAAATTTATTTTTATCTTTCTCTATCATTATTGATTTATGAGTTAAAACAATAGCCCCTGTGGGACACTTTCTCTGACACATAGAACAGAAGAAACATTTTGAATAATCATAAGAAAGTTTCCAGCCAGAGACTGGTCCGCCTTGGGCAGAAAATGTTTTACCATCTGGTTTCACAGAAATAGTTCTGGCTGGACAATGATAAACACAGGTTAAGCATCCTATACATTTTTCTGAATAAAATTTTAATTCACCCCGCCAATATTTACCTTCTGTCTTTGGCAGTTTATTTTTAGGATATAAACCAACTTGAGCTAAGATGCCCCTCATTGAATCATCAGCTTTTGGCGGACAACCATTAACATATAAATCGATTTTAGTATATTTATCTATTGGCCCCACAAAAGTTGGTGATTCTATAAAAGCATTACCAGAAATTGAGCATGAACCAAAAGCAATTTTCTTACAACTAGGCTTTAACTTTTTTAAAACTTTTTTAAAGTATGGAAAAATGTTTTTCGTTAAAATCCCTGTAAAAATAACAACATCTGCCTCTTCTGGTTTTTCAACTATCTTAAAGTCTATTACATCATTATTTGTTAAAACACCATCAACAACTTCAATATCACAACCATTACAAGAACCGACGTTGTAATAATAAATTTTAAGATTTTTCATTTTATTTTGATGTCCTTTATATAGGTTTTATCAGTCTTTTCACAAAAAACATAAAACTTGGCTCGCTCAGACATTGTACCTTCAGCTTGCATTTTTAAAATTCCTTCAAAAGTTTCTGGCGTAAAATGCTCATTTTCGGGAATCGCAATCCGTACCTCTAAAACTTCTTCCGCATTTTTAGTTTCGGCTTCGTTTTCTACTGTATTTATAATTTCTTCTGCTATATAT
>CAZGIU010000014.1:0-10256 GCA_964526535.1 uncultured Candidatus Saccharibacteria bacterium
CAAAAAATAACATAAACATTTTTTACATTCAACTGGCGGGCTTCTTTTTCAGTGTTATTTTAGGCTCTTTGCTGCATTTTACTTTTCAGTGGTCTGGCAATAATTCTTGGGTGGGGCTTTTTTCTGCTGTTAATGAAAGTGTATGGGAGCATACCAAGCTTTATTTTTTCCCAATATTATTTTTTATGATTTTTGAGATTTTCTATTTCAAGAATTTAAACAAAGTTTTAATGGCTAAAGTTTTGGAAACTTCTTTCGGTATTATTTTTATAATTAGTTTTTATTATGTTTATACGGGAGCTTTGAGTATTGAAAGTTTTTTAATAGACATTTCTTCTTTTTTTGTAGCCGTAGCAATTGGCAAACTTATTAGTTATAAAATTTTAACTTTAAATTTAGATAAAATTGGCTACACCCCCGTTCATTTATTGTTTATATTTTCAATTTTAATATTTTTTTGGATGACTACTTTTGTGCCACCAGAGATACCTTTGTTTAAAGATCATAATACTAATAGTTACGGAGTTTCATTAATTGAAGAAAATTCAAATAAATAAAAATCTAACAGAAGAACAGAAAAAAGTTCTTTTTGAAAAAAATACAGAGCCGGCTTTTTCTGGTAAATTCTTAAAAGATGAAGAAACGGGAATTTACCATTGTGCCAATTGTTATAATCGGTTATTTTCTTCGGAAACAAAATTTGATGCTGGCTCTGGTTGGCCAAGTTTTTATCAGCCAATATCTAAGAATTCAATAGATTATCGAAAAGACATTTCTTTTAATTTAAACAGAACTGAGGTGATATGCAAAAAATGTCAAGCTCATTTAGGTCATGTTTTTAATGATGGTCCTAACCCAACTGGCCAGCGTTTTTGTGTTAACTCATTGTCACTTTGTAAGGATAAAGATGTACTTGCCAGATAATTTAACTTATAAAACTTCTAATATTGGAGATGGCAACCTGGATTTTAGATTTGGTTCTTACCAAGAAGTTTCAGATAATCGTTATAACTTTTTTGATAAAAATAAAATCGATCATCATCGAACTGTTTGCATGAATGTTGAAAATCATAAAGACGATTTTTTAACAATTACTGAAAACGATTTTTCCAGAGGTGTTTTTGATTTAGAATCAGCTCCCAAGGTAGATACTCTTATTAGTAATTTGCCAAACTCTTATCTAATGCTTTTGACTGCAGACTGCCTGCCAATTTCAATTTTTGACTTACAAGAAAAGGTAATGGCCCTAGTCCATGTTAGTGCTCAAAATACACCGCTAAAAATAAGTCAAAAAATTATTAATGTTTTAGCTGAAGATTTTTCATCAAAACCTAATGGACTTTTGGTTTATTTTGGTCCCTCCATTAAAAAGGAATCTTATTTTACTGATTTAATAATTGAGAATGAAAATCAGTTAATTAGCTTTGGTGTTAAAAGAAAAAATATTTTCATTAATGAAATAAATACTTATCAATCCCATGATTATTTTTCTTATCGACGTTCAGAAGATAATAACGAGCCTCAGGGACGTTTCGCTACAATTTTAGGCTTTAGAACTTAGTTATGTTCTGTTAAGATTAAAATATGAAAATTGTTGCTGATTTGCATATTCATTCAAAATACTCCAGAGCTACGTCTCGGAATATGAACCTAGAAGTGCTAACAGCTTGGTCTCGACTTAAAGGTATAGATTTAATGGGGACGGGCGATTTTACTCAGCCTGATTGGTTTGAGGAATTAAAACTTAAACTTAAAGAAACAAAAAAGGGCTTGGGTTTTTATACTATTGATAAAAAAGAACCGCAGGTTTATTTTGTGCCAACCGCTGAAATTTCTTGCATTTATTCTAAAAATGGCAGTGTTAGAAAAATTCACATAGTTTTAATAGCTCCATCTCTGGAAGCTGCCGAAAAGATAAATAAGGAACTTGATAAAATAGGTAATTTAAAATCTGATGGCCGACCAATCTTAGGTTTGGATGCTAAAAAACTGGCTGAGATAGTTCTAAAAGTTGCCCCCAAAACAATTATCATGCCAGCTCATATTTGGACGCCTTGGTTTTCTTTGTTTGGTTCTAAATCAGGCTTTGACACTTTGGAAGAGTGTTTTGAGGAATATGCTTCGGAAATTTTTGCTATCGAAACTGGTTTATCATCTGATCCACAAATGAATTGGCGTCTTTCCCAGTTGGATAAAGTTTCGATTGTTTCCTGCTCGGATTGTCATTCTCCTTCTAAGACTGGTCGGGAAACCACTGTTTTTGATATTAAGCCTAATTTTAATTCATTAAGAGAAGCACTCAAAAATCCCAAAGAAGGAGAAAAAATTCTTTATACTATTGAATTTTATCCTGAGGAAGGCAAGTATCACTATACTGGACATCGCGATTGTCATATTGTTCAGTCGCCAGAAGAAACTCAAAAAAGCGGCACCACCTGTCCGGTTTGTAAGAAATCTTTAACAGTTGGAGTTATGCATCGGGTTGATGAATTGGCTGATAGGCCATTTGACTACCAAGATAAAAACAGGCCTCCATATAAAAGTTTGGTGCCCTTGTTAGAAATTATTGCTGAGGCTCAAGGTGTTGGTTCAACTCAGTCTAAGAAAGTTCAAGAAGAATTTCTAAAAGTTATCAAAGAATTTAAAAACGAGTTTAATGTTTTATTAGATGAACCAATTAAAAGTATAGAAACATACGATAAAAAATTAGCTGATGGCATTAAAAGAATGAGAGATGGTAAAATTAATATTGCTCCAGGCTATGATGGAGTTTTTGGTAAAGTAAAAATTTGGCAAGGCCTAAAACTGCCCAAAAAATCTCAAGAAAGTTTATTTTAAAGTGTGCTTAGCTTATCCATATAAAATAAAATTGATAAATGGTAAAATTGCTATTGCTAAAGTTGGTAACTCTGAATATGAAATAAAAACCGATTTAGTTTCCAATCTAAAAAAAAATGATTGGATCTTAGTTTCTAACAAATATGCTGTCTCTAAGATATCAGAACAAGAGGCTAAAAAAATGATTGAAATGATTGATAAAACCAGAAAGGCTGGTGGTCGAAATGACTGTTAGGCTTGATGAGCAGGCATATCGAACCTTAAAACTTTTTCTTTTAAGTTGTCATTCCACCTTAGGCGAGGAAGCACTTATTACTTTTTTCAAGTTTAAAGAACCATTTCCTACAGAGCTTAGAGACACTTTAAGGGATTTTTCTTGGGTGGTTGAGGAATTGCCGGGCAATGTTTTTAAAAGACTTGAAGAGTATGCTCAAAAAACAAATAAAACTGAACTTTCTGCCCAAGACATTTGTTTGTTTTTTGGGGGTCGGGAACATTTTGCCGTAGTTGAGAAATCCTGCATAGTCTATGTGGACCTTTTGCCGAAAGAACGGCTTGCTGGGCATCTAACTTTGCCAGTTAGGGTAACAGATATTTATGATAATAAACTCTCTGGTCAGGTAACTTATAACGGTATGCAAGTTTCTAATATTTTTAATGTTTTTGAAGATGTTGTTTTCGGAGACATAGTTTTAGTTCATTTTGCTACTGTTGTTTTGGCTAATCCCAACCAAGCTTTATTGGCTAAATTGACTGATATTCAACAAGATATTTTTACTGGAAATATTGCTGGAGTCGATAAGCTTTTTTATAAAGATACTTACACAAACACAAAAGAGAAAATACAAAAATACTATTAGATAAACCACTTTTTAAAAAACCGAGTGGTTTTTTTGTAAGAAACATAAAAATGAATAAAAAATTAGCTGTAAATTTTATTATTATTTATTTTTTACTGGGAGTTTTTGTGGCTCCAGAATTTTCTTATAATTTTAAAGTTATTTTAGTATCAGCCATAAGTATTTTATTTATTGGACTTCTATTTAGAAAAAATATCCAGGTTTTAGTTTTTAGTTTTGCTTCACTGTTCTTGTTATTTGGTTTTTTTATTTTTAATTTTCAAAACGAAAAATTAACCAATAATCCGATACTTAATTATGCTGACAGCGAAGCAGTCATAGAAGGCTATGTTGCTAGTTATCCGCAAAAGAAAAATAAAACCCAAACCTTCCATATTAAAACTTCAAAAGTTATTTTTAATGGACAGGAACAAGAAATAAAGTCCAAAATTTTTATAATCACCAACAAACTTAAGTCTTATAATTATGGAGATATAGTTATAATTTTTGGCAAGCTTGAAAAAATGGAGAATACAGATGAGTTTAATTTTAAGGAATTCTTTTCATCAAGGGGAATTTTATTGAAAACCATGATGCCTGAAATAGAAAAGACTAATGAATCCTCAGGCAATTTCTTTCTTAGAACACTCTTTAATTTAAGGATTTCTTTTGAAGAAAAACTTAGAAATATTTTCCAAGAGCCATTTTTTTCGTTAGTCTTGGGTCTTTTATTAGGCGCTAAAACTATGCCTGGCGAATTTATGGAAATATTTAATAAAGTATCTTTAACTCATATTATTGTAGTTTCTGGTTACAACCTTTCTGTTATAGCTAATTTTTTAAAAGGTATCTTCCAGCCAATTTCAAGAAAATTGGCTTTCTGGCTACCACTTTTAGGCATAACTACTTTTGTTTTATTTGTTGGACCAGAGCCACCAATAACAAGAGCTATGATTATGGCTTTTATAGTTTTATTGGCTAAGCAGAAAGGCAGAAGAGTTGACGGGGTCTTTTCTCTGTTGTTTGCGGCTTTTTTAATGATTTTACTTAATCCTTTGGTTTTAAAGTATGACCCTGGCTTTCAGTTATCTTTTGCAGCTACCTTAGGGATTTTGATTTTTTCTGATAAAATCAGTAAAAAACTTTTAAAGATTAAAGTCCCAAACTTTCTTTCCGAATTAATAGCTTCCAGTTTATCTGCTCAGCTAATGGTTTTACCTTTAGTGCTTTTATATTTTGATAGAATTTCTATTGTTGGTCCAATAGCTAATCTTTTGGTTTTGCCAATTATCCCCATTATAATGCTTTTATCTTTTATTTCAGGTTTATTAGCTTTTATAAATATTAATTTGAGTTATTTTATATCTTTATTGCCAAGTGTGCTAATGATTTATATTTTTAAAGTTTCAGAATTTTTTTCAAACTTTTCTTGGGCAGCTTTAGAATTTAAGTCATCGTTTTTATTTTTACCGATTTATTATTTTTTACTTTTTATATTATTCTTATTTATAACAAGAAATGAAGAAGCCAAAGAAACTTAAATATTTATTTTTTGTCCTAACTATTATTAATTTGATTGTTTGGATTTTATTTTTTTCTATTACGAATAAAAGTTTTTCAATTAGTTTTTTAAATGTTGGGAATGGGGACGGCATATTAATTGAAACCCCGGATGATTTCAGAATAGTTATCGATGGCGGGCCTTCAGACAAAATTCTTAGTAAAATAGGATTGTCGCGCCCACTTTCTAAAAAAGAAATAGATCTTTTAATTTTAACCCATCCTCATGAAGATCATGTTTTTGGGGCCCTGGAAATAGTTAAAAATTACCAAGTTAAGAAAATTGTTACTTCTGGAGTAGTCTACACAAATCCCAGTTACTTGTCTTTATTAGAAGAGATAAAAAATAAAAATATACCTCATCAGGTGGCTTTTAACGGCCAGGTTTATAAGTTAGGAGATTTGGAGATAAAAATTATTTATCCTTTTTCTGATATAAGTGGTAAGAAAGTTGCTAATTTAAATGATAGTAGTTTGGTTTTTAAGATTAGATATGGAAAATTTTCAGCCTTATTTTTAGGTGATATTGAAGAAAAAGCTGGTCTAGAAATTTTAAAACAAGGCATTAATTTAAAAGCTGATGTTGTTAAGGTTTCTCATCAAGGAGCAAAAAATGGAGCCCAAAATTTGCCATTCTTTTTGGAAAGAATTTCTCCAAAATTGGCAATAATTTCGGTAGGAGAAAATCGTTTTGGACACCCCAGTCAGAAAACCTTAGAAAGATTAAATAATTTAAATGTTAAGGTTTTAAGAACTGATAAAGATGGAGATATTACTATTTTTTCAGATAAGGATAACTTTTGGTTTTGATTATCTTGACAGATGGTTTAGAAATTATTTATATTAGAAATGTCTTAACTTTTTAACTACAATGATTGCTTTAAGTAAACTTCACATTATGCTTTTGAGCTCAACGGGCTTAGGAATTTTCTTTCTAGGCTTTATTTGGTTTGTGCTTTTTGGCAAAAAGGAGGTTTTACGGTAAGCAAATCACTTGTATAGATATAAAGAAGAAGACCTCCTACATTGTTGGGAGGTTTCTTCTTTATATCTAAAGTTCCTTAACAGGAAAGGGGGATTCAAAATGTATCAAGTCGAAGTTGATCGAATTATTGCTTTAAGTGTCCAGCAAAGCTTGCCCTATGTTTTGTTGTCAGATTCTCAAAAAGAGATAAAAATTAGGCAAAAGCTTTTTAGAGGTTTAAGTTTGGCAGAAATTAGGGGGCTTTCAAGATTTCTTCAGTGTGTAGCAGTTCAGGATAAGCGTTCTTTGGAGGTAATTGTTAATAATCTTAAGCAAAACGGTTCTTTAAAAATTTTTTCAGCGGCCTGCTTTCATGCTAATTGGAATCGCCGTGGTTTGATTGATGAATTTTCGCCAACAATCTCTGAGCTTATTATTAGAACTGCCACCTTGGCTTTCTCTGGTTTGCCAATTGAATACTGGAATTTTTATACTTTTGGTTCGGGAGATTGGAAGTTTTTATCAGACTGGCAAGTTACAGAAACAGTCTTACCTTATATGCACAAACTTTCAGACTACAATAGAGAAGCTGAATTTTCTAGGCAATTTGAGCTAACAGCTGATTTGATTTCCAAGTTAAACCAAGTTTTGCCTTTTGAAGTCAGACTTTATCCGATTAATGATCTTGCAAATTTTGTTAAGCGTGAAGACATAGTCGAAGAAGCCAAGAAACGAGCTGAGCAAATTTTTCTTAAACTTAAAAAATCTCCGCCTGAAATTTTTTCTTATCTTGCTGATGATAAATCAAAAATTATTCGTTGCCAAAAAGAGGCTACTTTGTATCTGGCTTTTACTAAAGCTTTCGCCTCATCTAATATGCTCTATTTTGGCCAAGAAGTTCACGGTGGTTACTGGAAAGCTGGTAAGCTTAATTCTTGGGATAAAGACTTCTTGCCACTAAGTTGGGTTCATCCGGCTATTTCTCAGCATTGGGGTTCTTGGTCAGAAGAAGCAAAAGGTCATCGCATTTTAGAATACAAAGATTTTCTTGAGAATTGTCATTTTGTCTAACAGCTACAAGCCGAACTTATTTTACAAAAAGTTTTCGGCTTTTTTATTTGCTATAATAAAAAGTATGAGAATTGATGCTCATCAAGATTTAATTTATCATTTAAATCCATATGATGTTTCTGAGGAAACAAAAATTGAATATGAAAAAATTTCTAGTCAGTTATCTTTAGATAAAGTTCTATTAAGTCAACAGGATTTAATTTTTTCTGCTATTTTTATTGAGCCAGAAAGAGTATCAGAAAGTTTGAACATTTTTTCTGAACAAATAAAAGCTCATCAGGATTTAACATTAAGAAATAATAATTTTTATTTATTTAAAAATAAGAATGATTTCCAAAAACATAGAATTGGTTTATTGCTTCATTTAGAAGGCTATTCAGCCGAGATTAAAGATTTAGATAATTTAATAGAGCAGGGAATTAGGTCTTTGTCGCTAACTTGGAATAATGATAACCAATATGCCGGCGGGGCCATGGGTTTTCAGGATTTAACTATCAAGGGACGAGACTTGGTTAAAGAAATTTCCCAGAGGCCAATCCTTTTTGATTTAGCTCATCTAAATGAAAAAAGTTTTTGGTCTTCATTGGCTGCCTACCAAAAAAGTCCAATTGTTTCTCATACAGCTTGTCAGCAAATTTGTAATCACCCCAGAAACTTAAATGACGAACAAATAAGAGCTATAGCTCAGGCCGGTGGAGTAATTGGTATCTTTTTTTCTGCTACTTGTTTAACGGGAACCTCATCGGCTGATATCGATGATGTAGTTTCTCATATTGTTTATGCCGTTCAAGTTGGTGGGATTGAAGCTGTTGGCATTGGTTCTGATTTTGGAGGTATTATCTCAGGAGTGCCAAAAGGCCTTGAAGATATCTCTAAATTTTATTTACTGGAAGAACGATTAAAAAATGTCGGCTTTTCTTCATCCGACATCTCAAAAATATTAGGTGATAATTTTTACAGAGTCATTGCTGAAGTTCTAAATTAAATCTAAGCCGGAATGCCTGACCGTCCGTAACTAAGTGAAGGAGGGTATGACCCAGAACTTGGTAGATTCTATTTCTAGGATCCACCATAGGCAGAGGATTTTTCACTTTCAGAAAATCCTATATTTACTGTGAAAATAACCCAGTTTTCAATATTGATAAAGACAGTAAGTTTGTGTTCGCGGTTGTTGCTTTGTTTGGGCTGCTGGTACTGCATGGGATTATTATGATTACAGGAAATCTTCTAATAAAAAAGGCTTTTAATCGGTTCTTTTTTGGGCATAATCCGTCCTCTTTATTATTTATATTTCATCATAAATTAATTAGTTTATCAATGGTTTTTTTTAGAGTTTTTTTTCGGTATACTAATTTATATGTCAGGACATTCTAAATGGTCAACAATTAAACGAAAAAAAGGAGCGGCCGATGCTAAGCGAGGCCAAACTTTTAGTAAATTTGCCAGAATGATAACCATAGCTGCCAAAGAAGGCGGAGCCGATCCGGAAATGAATTTTAAATTGCGGTTGGCAATTGACAAGGCTAAGCAAATTAATATGCCTCTTACTACTATTGAAAGGGCTATTTCTGGTGCCTCAAAAGATGATGCCAATATTGAGGAGATAATTTATGAAGGTTATGGTCCGGAAAAAGTTACTCTTTTAATAAAAGTTGTTACTGATAATAAAAACAGAGCTTCCGCTGATGTTAAGGCTGTTTTGGCCAAACATAATAGTTCTTTAGGCGGACCTGGTTCGGTTTCTTGGATATTTGAGCCCAAAGGCTTAATTATAATTAATTCTATGGATTTTTCTTCTGAGAAGAAAGAAGAATTGGAACTTCTAGCCATAGATTTAGGTGCCGATGATTTAAAAGAAGAAAATGGCTCAATAGAGATTTATACCAACCCAGCCGAGCTTCATAAAGTAGCTAAATTGCTTCAAAAAGAAAGTTATCAATTAGAAGAAATTGTTTTTGAAATGAAGCCTCAAAATTTAGTTAAAATAACAGATAAAGATAAAGCCTTAAAAATAATTAAATTAGTCGATACTTTGGAAGATTTAGAGGATGTAGAAGAAGTTTTTAGTAATTTTGATATTGATTATAAGATTTTAGAGGAGCTCTAAGTTTATGTTAGTTTTGGGTATTGACCCCGGCACAGCTACAACCGGCTATGGTATAATCAAAAAGGAAGGTTCTTGTTTAAAATGTCTTGAATATGGAGTTATTGCTACTGATAAAAAAATGGAATTAGCTAAACGCTTAGAGTTTATATATAAGGAAGTTGTTGGACTTTTAAAAAAATATAGAATTGATAAAGTTGCCATTGAAAATTTATACTTTTTTAATAATCAAAAGACAGCCTTTCAGGTTGGACAAGCCAGAGGAGTGGTAATGTTAGCAGTTTCGGAGGCTAAATTGCCGATCTTAGAGCCAACCCCTCTTCAAGTTAAGCAAGCTGTGTCTGGCTATGGTCAGGCTCAAAAATCTCAAGTTCAGAAAATGGTTAAATTAATTTTAAATTTGTGTGAACTGCCTAAACCAGATGATGCGGCTGATGCTTTGGCAGTAGCAATTTTTGCCTTAAACAATATGGAGTTAAAAATAAAATGATAGCTCAACTAACGGGCACAATAAGTCATAAAAATTCTGATTCGTTAATCATTGATGTAGCTGGAGTAGGTTACCGCATATTTGTTTTGCCCCAATCTTTAAGTTTTAAGATAGGAGATAGAGTTACTTTTTATACCCATCTTTATGTTAGAGAAGATCAGATGTCCTTATATGGTTTTGCCGACTACGAAGAATTATCATTATTTGAACTTTTAATTTCTGTCTCAGGGATTGGACCTAAAGCTGGTTTAGGGATTTTAAGTGTTGGTAGTGCCGAAACTATAAAGAAGGCTATAGTTGAAGGACGTTCGGATATTTTAAAAAGCGTTTCAGGAGTTGGTTCAAAAATAGCCGATAGAGCAATTTTAGAGCTTAGAGATAAAATAGCAG
>CAZGIU010000015.1:0-3722 GCA_964526535.1 uncultured Candidatus Saccharibacteria bacterium
AAATACTAATACAGATACAGAGACAATTCAAGAAACCGAAAAACAAATAGAGGAAACTCAAACTAAAGATACAGAAAAAAATGAAGAAAGCTATACAGTTAAGGCTGGAGACACTCTTTATTTAATTGGCATTAATCTAGGTTTAGATTGGCAGGAAATAGCCAAACTTAACAATATAGAAGAACCATATACTCTAAGCACCGGCCAAGAGCTTAAGTTACCAGAATCAAAAAATTTAAACAATAATAATTTAAAGGAGGATTAAAATGACAATAACTTGGATTATTTTAGGAATTTTAGCCTTTTTAGCCTTAGGCTTAATAGCTATTTATAATTCCTTAGTAACTTCAAAAAACAGAGTAGATGAAGCTTGGGCTGACATCGATACTCAACTTAAAAGAAGATATGACCTAATCCCTAATTTAGTTGAAACTGTTAAAGGTTATGCTAAACATGAATCTAAGGTTTTTAATGATGTAACTGAGGCCAGGTCAAAAGCTATTAATGCCGAAGGTGCTGAAGCTCAAGGACAAGCAGAAAATATGCTATCAGGTGCTTTAAAATCACTCTTTGCTGTGGCGGAAAGCTATCCTGATTTAAAAGCATCGGAAAATTTTGCCAAACTTCAAGATGAGCTTACTGATACAGAAAACAAAATTCAGGCAGCTAGACGTTTTTACAATGGAAACGTTAGAGATTACAATATAAAAATTGAAGTATTTCCTAATAACATGCTGGTTGGTATGCTTGGTTTTACATCAAGGCAGCTTTTTGAGATTGAAGATGAGGCCCAAAAAGAAAATCCTCAAGTTAGCTTTTAAGAAAAATAGATAGATGACAACTTATTCACAAATTGCTTCCAATAAAAAAAGGAGCTTTTTACTGCTTGGAGTGTTTTTGATTTTGGTAATAATTATAGGTTGGGGATTTTCCTACTATTTTAACAACCAAGTTATTTTAATTGCGGCGGTTATATATTCTGTATTACAAGCTTTAATAGGCTATTATGCTGGAGATAAAATAACCCTAGCAATTTCAGGTGCTAAAGAAATTAAAAAAGAAGATAATCCCACTATTTATAATTTAGTTGAAAATTTAACCATAGCTACGGGACTTCCACTCCCCAAAATATACATTATTAATGATTCTGCTCCCAATGCCTTTGCCACAGGTAGGGACCCCAAACATTCATCTATAGCCTTAACACAAGGTCTAATAGACAAGCTAGATAAATCTGAGGTAGAGGCTGTTATAGCGCATGAGCTATCTCATATAAAAAACTATGATATTAGAGTAATGACTCTAACTGTAATTTTAGTGGGCTTTATTGCTTTAATTTCCGACTGGTTTTTAAGAATGACTTTTTATGGCAGGAGTTCAGATAGGGACAATAAAGGGGGTCAGATATTAGCTTTAATTGCAATAGTTTTTGCTATTTTCGCGCCAATTATAGCAACCTTAATTAAATTAGCTATTTCCAGAAAAAGGGAATATCTAGCCGATGCCGACAGTTCTTTAATGACCAGATACCCTGAAGCATTAGCTTCTGCTTTAGAAAAAATATCAGCAGATCACGAGCCATTAGAAACAGCCAATAAAGCTACCGCTCATTTATATATAGCTAATCCCTTAAAAGAGCATAAGGGCTCAGCCAGGGGTTGGTTTGCTAATTTATTTGAAACTCATCCGCCAATTGAAGAAAGAATAGCTAAATTGCGTCATATGGCACGCTGAGTTATAATCTAAAAAGATAACAAGGAGAAAATATTATGGCTGATGCTAAAAAGAAAAAAGTAGAAGATATTGTAGGTATTGGGGACAATAGAACGCCTCAACCACACGAATCTCACGGACTAGAACAGCCACAACCACAATTAACAAATGATCCTTTAGCAGATTTGACTGGTCAAATTTTTGAAAACCCAGCTCCACCAGTATCACAAGTGATGCCAACAACAGGAATTATTTTACAAAAAGAGACTCCAGCAGTACATCCCAACGGAGAAGCAGTTTCTAAAAATAAAAAAACTAATACGGATTTACCCGGGACAGATGAATTAAAAGTCTTCTCCCAGCAAAACTATCAACCAACACCTCAGGTAGCAAATATTTATAAACCTCAGGGTAAAAAAAATAATTTAAAAATAGCCTTAGTGGGATTTTTCGCCTTGCTTTTAGTTGCTTTCGGGCTAACAACTTTAATTAAGGGAGACCTTTACTGGGTAAGAGACATGCTTGGCATGGGTTTGCCTAATAATCCGATAAAGGCGCTTGAAAAGGCGGAACAAAAAACAAACAATCTAAATAGCTATAAGACAGACTCAACTATGGACATTAATGCTTCTTTATTGGGTGACGAGTTAAATTTATCAATGATAATGTCTGGTGAACAAGATAATGTTAATAAAAACTTTAAGCAAAATATTGAAATTAAAGAGATAGTGTTGCCCAAATCTATTATGGGCATGGAACTGCCAAAAGAAGTCGATAGCACTATTTCAGACATCAAGTCCAAAACTGGGAGAATAGAACTTTCTTCCTTTGAGGCAAATAAAGAAATTTATCTCAAAATAGATGGTATAGATGATACCTGGTACAAAATTGAAGGTTTCCCAGGACTTGAAAACCTATCCAATCTTTCAGTTTTATCAAGTAATGATAAAAAAATAGAAAATCCGATACTTGGATCTGTTATGTATTCTCAGGATTTAGGCGCAAAAGTTAACAATGAAATTTCAAGCATTATTAAAGACGCTAAAAAATTAAAAGACGAAACTTTGGAAAACGAAAGAGTATATCGTTATACAGCTAATATAGATATAGCTAAATTAATGGATGGAGTTGGTTCCTCTGAATTAGAAATTACCGAGATTGAAAAATACCTTAAGAAAACAACTATGGATATTTGGATAGCTAAAAAAAACTTAGTCATCACAAAAATAGATTTAAACTTAAATCTGGATATGACATCGGAACTTCAGGGAACGGGAGAATTTAATATAGAAATTAAAGCTTCTCAGGACATTAAAGACTATAATCTACCAGTATCAATTGAAAAACCAACCGATTCAAAAACTTTAGATGAAGACGCTTTAGCTAAAATGTTTGAGATACCACTTGATATTGATGATATCTCAAAAGACGATTTTACTCTTAGAAACACTCAAAGAGAAACTGATATAAAAACAATCCAAACAGCCCTTGAGGAGTATTTTGCCAAAAACAATAAGTATCCTGTTATCTCAGATGACTCAAAAGATGGATCATTCTTGGATGATTTAAAAGGAGAGTTCTTAGTAAAAGTACCCATAGATCCCAATAATCCAAAATATTATTATAGCTATTCTTCTTTAGATGGCTCAAACTACACAATAACCTATATTAACGAAAAAACCGACGGTACTATAGAAATAAAAACAGCTAAAAGTTATTAAAAATTAGACTTCCTGATATAATAAAAAGAGTAATTAGCTCTTTTTATTTTTAAAAATGAACAAACAAGAAGCCAAAAACAGAATAGTTAAACTCAAAAAGGAAATTGATAAAATCAGATATCACTACCATGTTTTAGATGAGTTAATTGTGCCAGAAGGAGTAAAAGATTCATTACAGCATGAACTGGAAAAAATTGAAGCTCAATTTCCTGATTTGATAACTAAAGATTCACCAACACAAAGGGTTGCTGGTAAGCCGTTATCAAAATTTTCTAAAGTTCAACATTC
>CAZGIU010000015.1:3822-9937 GCA_964526535.1 uncultured Candidatus Saccharibacteria bacterium
TAGAGTCAATTCCTCTAAAAATCAAGAAAACTAACATGTTAAAGAGCCTCAAAGACAATGAAATTGAAGTAAGAGGGGAGGTTTATCTTTCTAAAAAAGAGTTTGAAAAAATCAACAAAGAACGTCAGAAAAATAATCTACCTCTGTATGCAAATCCCAGAAATTTAGCAGCAGGCACAGTCAGACAGCTTGATTCTAAAATTACTGCTACCCGAAAACTGGACGCTTTTATATATGAGATAGTTACTAATTTAAATTTAAAAACTCACCAAGACAAACATCTTTTATTGAAAAAATTTGGTTTTAAAACCTCCCCATATGTTAAATATTGCAAAAATATAAATGAAGTATATCAATATGCCCAATATTGGGAAGATAAAAGAAATGACTTGCCTTTTCAGGTAGATGGCTTAGTAGTTATTGTAAATGACCTTAAGCTAGAGAATAAACTTGGCTCAGTCGGTAAAGCTCCTCGTTGGGCCACCGCCTATAAATTTTCCCCAGAAAAAGTTTCAACTACAGTCAAGGGTATAAAAGTTAGCTTAGGTAGAACAGGTGCCTTAACTCCATATGCTGTTTTAGAGCCTGTTAGAATTGCTGGGTCAACAGTTAAAAGAGCAACTTTGCATAATGAAGATGAAATTCGGCGTAAAGATATAAGAATTGGTGATACTGTAATAATTCAAAAGGCAGGTGATATAATTCCTGAAATACTTGAACCAATCAAGTCTTTAAGAAGTGGTAGTGAAAAAATATTTTTTATGCCCAAAAACTGTCCAGTTTGTGGAGGCAGGGCAATAAAACCAAAAGGTGAAGCTATCTTCAGATGTGAAAATAAAAACTGTTGGGCAATTGAGAAAGAAAAAATTATTCACTTTGTTTCAAAAAATGCGTTTAACATTGAAGGCTTGGGAGAGAAAATTGTTGAAAAACTTATGGAAGCTAAATTAATTACTGATTCAGCAGATATTTTTTATTTAAATAAAGAAGATATTCTGTTGCTAGAAGGCTTTAAGGATAAATCAGCTAATAATTTGATAGAAGGCATAAAAAATAGCAAAACTATTGCTTTTGATAGACTAATTTATTCTTTAGGAATTAGGCAGGTGGGCACACAAACTGCCACTCTACTTGCATCAAAATTTAAATCGCTGAAAAGTTTAAAAACAGCTAGCCAAAAAGACTTGGAAGAACTTAAAGATATTGGCTCAGTAGCCTCATTAAGCATTTATAATTGGTTTAGAGATAGAAAAAATCTTGATTTATTGGAACGGCTATTTAAAGCAGGGATTAATTACCAAAAAAGAACTGCTTCTGGTAAATTTAAAGATAAAAATTTTGTAATAACTGGCTCATTCAAACTCTATTCAAGAAGCCAACTCGAAGAAATGATAAAAAATTATGGTGGGAAAATCCTATCTGCTGTTTCCCATAATACCGACTATCTAATTTTAGGCGAAAAACCGGGCTCTAAGCTTAATAAAGCTAAAAAAATGGGCACATCAATAATTAAAGAAAAAGAAATTAAAAACTTGTTGGGTTAAAAAATAAAGCAGGTGATGGGAATTAGTTGTTCTTAGGTCTTTGACCTACCTGCTTTGTTGGTTATATTAAGAGTGGTTTTTGAGATAATTTCTAGAGATCCTTCATGGCCCGACATTTCTGACCCGTCAATCACTAAAGTAATCGAATAGTAATCATCATCCATATATCTCTTTAGGGCAAATCCCTTACTTAATAGGTTCTTTTTAAGTGATCTTCTAAGAGAATCTTTGTGATCTTCTATGCCTTTGCCAATAATTCTTATCATAGTACAAACACAAATACTGGTAGTTGTTCTAAAAGAATTATCTATAAAACTTTTAAGGAAAGATACTTCTTCTACAAGACTATCTGCTACCAATCTTTTAAACATGAGACAACGAACAATTGAGGTTGGATAACTAACCTTTAAAACTATCTCAGCATTAGTCAATTGACCAATAGCATTGTCTATACTCACTTCTGCGCTATCGCCATATTGAGTTTGACCATTGAGAAAATAAACATTCTTTTTGATTTCCAAATAAACACAAACATAACCAGCAACAGCTACAATTGGCATTTCATTAACATTACCTCTGTTTTTAACTATTCTGGTTGATTTTCCAGTTTTAATATCAATAATTTCAGTAATTACTCCTCTAACAGTCGCTTCAACAATAGCCGAAAGCATGAAATCAGCAGTTGTCAAAACCTCCTCAACTGTTAAAAAGGGAACATGTTCTAGATACCCTTGAGCTCTCTGTTCTGCCCATTTAGGATGTAGATTGTACCAGGCCGGAGCCAGAATATTAAGCCTTGTTCTTTCGCTAGAAATTTCATTAATTAACCAAGCTATTTTAGCAGCTACTATTTCACTGGATTGATAACCAAGATAGGTAGGTTCCCCAAAAGAATTAATGCCACAATAAGCCGGAATAACGAAAATATCGCCAGGACTTAGCTTAGAAATCAAAACCATAAGCTTTTCAGAAGTAGCCACATCAGTAATTTCAGCTTCAAGATAGTTGTGGTTTGTTTGGATTGCCTTTTCTGGAGGAATAAAAACTATTCTTCGATTAAGTCTTTCATCAAGACGATAACATGTCTCTGCAGCTGAAAGTTTTGAGACAGCAGACAAAACCTTGGCATCTCTTTTTGGACTTTGTGCTTTATCCAGATTGACTCTAAGTTGATTTCTAGATCCCTTAATGTGCGGTTGGGTTGAGTTATAAACAGCGATAATAGACTCAATCTCTTCAAAAAAACGAACTATCTCTTGTGGTTTATCAAGAACTTTCCAGGCCTTATTCAAAAGGTCATCATAAGGCGAGGCTAAAATTATAGTTGGAGCAGATGAAGATTTAACTATCTCAACAAATTCATCAAAATGATGATGCAAAACATCTCCTCCAGCCTTAATAACTCTTATTGATTTAGTATCTTTAGTTTTGGAGCTTAATTTCACAAGCTTCACCTCCACTCGTTTTAATTTTCAAAGAACAATAGACGAAACATTAGAATAATAGCAAAACTAATACTAAAATCAAGCTTTTTATGCTTTTCTAAATCAATAAAAATAGGTATAATTGATATCAAAGATATGAGTAATATAAGTAAAAAAGACATAGAATATATTGCTGGTTTAGTCAGAATAAATTTAACCGAAAATAATAAACAAAGGTATCAGCAAGAAATTGCTTCTATTTTAGATTTTGTTTCTCAATTAAAAGAGTTAAATACAGAAAATATTAAACCAACTACTTCTGTATTCGAAATTTATAACGTTGTTAGACAAGATGAAATTACCAATCAACCTAACACTAAGGAACTTCTTAAAAATGCTCCAGATAAAAAAGATAATAGTTTTAGAACAAAAAAAGTATTATAGACAACCATAATGAAAATCGAAAATCTTACTATTAAAAAAGCATCACAATTTTTGACTGAGAAAAAAATAAGCTCTGTTGAATTAACAAATTATTGTTTGAATAAAATCAAAGAAACTAACCAGATTTATAATTCTCTTATTACTATTGATAAAAAGGGTTCCTTAGACTCAGCTAAAAAATCAGACGAAAGAAGATCTAAGAATCAATCACTCTCAGTTTTAGACGGTATTCCAACAACCTTAAAAGATATAATTTTAACCAAAGATTTAAGAACCACAGCCGCCTCAAAAATGCTTGATAACTTTATACCACCATTTGATGCCACTGTTACAAAAAAACTAAAAAATTCTGGAGCTGTGATTTTAGGTAAAAATAACTGTGATGCTTGGGCACATGGAGCCTCAACCGAACATTCTGATTATGGGGTAGCCAAAAATCCGCATGATATTTCAAGAGTTCCAGGTGGTTCATCAGGTGGTTCTGCAATTTCAGTCTCTTCTGGTCAGTCTATTTATTCTATTGGCACTGATACTGGCGGTTCAATCCGTCAACCTGCAAGTTTCTGTGGCATTGTTGGCTTAAAACCAACCTATGGTAGAGTTTCTAGATACGGTTTAGTCGCCATGGCCTCAAGTTTGGATTGTCCAGGTCCAATGACAAAAAATGTGGAAGACTCAGCTATTTTGATGAATTTTTTAGCTGGTTATGATAAGAATGATTCAAATACATTAAATGATAAAAGTCCAGACTATACCAAGTTTCTTAAAAAAGATATTAAAAGTCTCAAAATAGGCCTACCAAGAGAATATTTTATAGATGGCACCCAATCAGAGATTAAAATCAATATTAAAAAAGTTATAGAAAATTTAGAAAAACACGGAGCTAAAATAAAAGAGCTCTCACTGCCACATACAAAATACACAGTTCCTACTTACTATATAATTCAACCAGCAGAAGTTTCTTCTAATTTAGGGCGCTATGACGGCATAAAATATGGGTATCATTCAGGGGCTAACAGTTTAATTGAAACATATTTTAAATCTAGACAAGAAGGCTTCGGCGATGAAGCTAAACGAAGAATTATAATAGGAACCTATACCTTATCATCTGGCTATTATGAAGCTTATTATCTTAAAGCTTCAAAAGTTAGAACCCTAATCAAGCAAGACTTTGAAAAGGCTTTTAATGAAGTGGATGTTTTAATAACCCCAACTGCTCCAACTACAGCCTTCAAGATTGGCGAAAACGAAAAAGATCCAGTTAAAATGTATCTAGCTGATGTTTTTACTGCCGGACCAAGCTTGGCAGGTGTCCCAGCAATATCTATTCCTGTCGGTTTTGATAAGAAAAAATTACCAATTGGTATGCAGATTATTGCACCTCAATTTAGGGAAGATTTATTAATTCAGATGGGAGCCTATTGCGAAAGGATTAATAGCTAATGGGAAAAGCTCAAAAAATTAAAGAACAAAGAAAACTCGAAAAAATACAAAAAGAAGAAAGAAAAAAAAGACTAAAAAAATCTTTTCTTATTTATGGCTTGGTAGTTTTTGTTTCTACTGGCTTGGCTTTGGGAACTAGTTATTTTTATCAAAATTTAGCAAATCCCAAAAAAGAAATTAAATCTTATAAAAAAGGAGATAAAATGTACTCACAAGCACCAGACATGCAAATTGACCAAAATAAAACTTATATAGCTAAGTTTGAAACCTCATTAGGTAACTTTGAAGCAGAGTTATTTACTAAAGATGCTCCAAAGACGGTTAATAATTTTGTGCTTCTCTCTCGTGACGGTTTTTACGATAGCCTGACTTTTCACAGAATTATTAAAGATTTTATGATTCAAGGCGGTGATCCAGAAGGAACTGGTATGGGTGGACCGGGCTATAAGTTTGAAGATGAGTTTAATGACAATAAACTGGTTAGGGGAGTTTTAGCTATGGCTAATTCGGGTCCTGACACTAATGGATCACAATTTTTCATCGTTACAGCTGAAAAAACCGAATGGCTAGATGGAAAACACACTGCTTTTGGAAAAATAATTTCAGGCTTAGAAAAAGTAATGGAAATAGAATCCGTAGAAACAGATGAAAACGACAAACCAAGGTTAGAGATTAAAATCAACAAACTAACCATTAAGGAAAAATAAATGGACTATCTAATTGGTTTTATAGTTATTGTAATAGTGGTTGGTTTAACTCTACTTTTTGGTATAAATACTTCAGTCGCTAAAAAAAGAGAATCTTTACTGCATACTGGCAACATTCAGGTTAAATGGAACTCATTACAAGCTGCCAGATTTTCTAGAAACATTAATTCTCTAAGACATGCGGTAATTACAGCTGATAAATTAGTTGATCATGCTTTAAGAAATATTCACACTCCTGGGGAAACCTTAGCCCATAGAGTTAAAAATGCCAGAAATGCCTTAGGTGACACTTATGATAAATTTTGGGATGCTCATAGAACCAGAAATAGAATGGTACATGAAATTGATACGGAAGTAAGGGCCCATGAAGCAGAACAAGCCTTAAATAAATACGAGGAAGTTTTAAAACAATTAGGAGTTATTAATTGAATAAATATGAAACAATAATAGGTTTAGAAATTCATATTCAGCTTAAAACAAAAAGCAAAATGTTTTGCGGTTGCGATAATTATTCTGTAAATGCTAAATCAAACCAAAACACTTGCCAGGTTTG
>CAZGIU010000016.1:0-1856 GCA_964526535.1 uncultured Candidatus Saccharibacteria bacterium
AGATTCTGATGTTCGAGCTACGATTTCTGGTTTAAGGATTGTTAAAGATGAAGTTGTTGAGGTTTCTGGTGATAAAGAATTTGGTTTAAACCTTAAGGGTCTTGATTTTCTGGAAGAGGGACAAGAGCTATGCTTTGTTATTAAAGAAGAAAAGATAAAGAGTCTCTAAATGTCTAACAGAATTATAAGAGTCAATGAGCTTATTAAAGAGCAGTTAAGTTTAATATTGGAAGAAAACTTTAATAAAGAAAATTGTCTAGTAAGTGTAGTTAAAGTTAAAACTTCAGCCGATCTAAGGCAAGCTAGAGTTTATATAAGCGTTTTCCCTTCTTCTGAAAAAGAGGAAATCTTTTCAGACTTAAAGGAAAACCTTTCTGTTTTTCAGGGGGAATTAGGTAATAAGCTCACGCTTAAATATACACCCAAGATAGCTATTTTTATTGATGAATCTTTGGAAAAGGAATCCAGACTTAATGAGTTGTTTGACAAAATTAAAGATGATAGAATTAACAGTTAAATTATTATTAAATGATTCATCCAAGCCTAAAAGATGATTTTAAAAAAGTCAAAGAAGCCATAATTGCTCATTCTGATATTTTTCTTTTAACACATCATGATCCTGATGGTGATGCTCTTGGGAGTATTTCTGCTATTGACTTAGCTCTTAAAAGGCTTGGAAAAAACACAACCTCTTTTATCTCTGGCAAATATGCTGATAGATATAATTATTTGCCTTTACCTTTGTTTAAGCAAGATTTTAATATTTGTAGAAACTGTCTTTTAATAATTTTAGATTGTGCTGATTTATCTAGGACAGTTCATTTAAGTGATTTAAATAATAACCATAGATCTTTTATTATCAACATAGATCATCATCCTCAGGATAATAAATTTGGGCATATTAATATTGTTGATACCAAGGCTACCTCAACTTCAGAGTTAGTTTTTTTTCTTATCCTAGAACTGGGATTGGACATTGATAAGGATTTAGCTGAAATGATTTTAACTGGTATGGTTGCCGACACAGGATGTTTCAAACACTCAAATACTACTGATAGGGGACTAGAAATAGCTTCTTTTCTTGCTAAAAAAGGCGCCAGTATTAAAAAAATTGTTGATAATCTAGAAAAGAACAAAAAACTTAATACCTTAAAACTTTGGGGCAAGGTTTTATCGAGTATTAAAAAAAATAGTCAAAAAGGTATTGTGTCTGCTGTTATAACAAATCAAGATTTACTGGAGTGTGGAGCAACCAAAGAGGATCTTGAGGGTGTTGTTAATTTGATTGCTTCAATTCCTGATTCTAGGGCAGCTTTGCTTTTAAGAGAAGACGAAGAGGGAAATATTAAAGGTAGTTTAAGGTCAGACCCAGGTGGCTTAGATGTTAGTAGGTTTGCTAGTTTATTCGGGGGTGGGGGTCATGTAAGGGCTTCTGGCTTTAAGCTTAAGGCCAGACTTAAAGAAACAGATAACGGTTGGCAGATTATAGGGAATTAATTTTTATATTTTTGTGGCCAGCTAAAAATTCTTTGATGTTCATTTCTTTTTTGCCATCTTTTTGAAGTTTTTCTATGCTTATTAATTTGTCTCTAGTTTTAATTGCAAAAAAGCCCTTTTTTTCTAAAGTTTGTCCAGTTTCCATCTTTTTTGGGCTGGGCAATATTCTTGCTTTAATGATTTTAACTCTTATTTTTTTTGAATTAATTACAAGATAAGCATAAGCTTGTGGCCATTTATTAAAAGCTCTTATTTGAGCTTCTATGTCCGATGCTTTATTTTGCCAATTAATAAATCCATCTGTTTTCTTAATCATTTTAGTAAAAGTAGCAATTGAATGATTTTGTTTTTGAGGAGTT
>CAZGIU010000016.1:1956-9511 GCA_964526535.1 uncultured Candidatus Saccharibacteria bacterium
GGATGAATATTAATTACTTTATTGACTTTTTCTAAAGTTAAGCTACTTAAAATTATTCCAAAATCAGCCACTATCAAATAATCAAAATCGTTTTTAAGTATTAATTTTTCTAGCTCTTTTTTATTTTTTACCTTAAGAGTTTTTAATTTAAGTAGCTTAGCTATTTTATTTGTTTCATTATCAGAGGCAAGGGTTATAATTGTTAAATTTTTTACTATTTTTTTTAATTCTGGCAATATCAATGAACCAAACTCACCCGAGCTTAAATAGGCTATTCTATGGTTTATTTTATTAACCATTAAAGTTTAGCGATATTTTTTTGCCTTGATGATCTATTTTATGCAAAGTGGCATAATCAGCTTTGTCTGTAAAAATAATACCATTTAGATGATCAATTTCATGTTGTAGCGCCCTGGCAAATAGGCCAGAAGCTTTAATAATTTTTTTATTTTTTTGAGTATCTTCATATTCAATAATTACCGACTCAGGTCTTTCCACTTCTCCCCAAATATCAGGCACACTTAGGCAACCTTCCTCTCGTTTACATTTTTTCTGAGAATATTTTTTTATTTCGGGATTAATGATAATGGTTAGTGGGATAATGGGCATATTTTCACCATTTTTTCTTTTACCGCCCTTAGACTCTATTATAGCTATTTTAAGTAAATGACCTACTTGGGGTGCTGATATTCCAAGGCCACCAACAGAATACATAGTTTCTATCATATTTTTAATAAGTCGATTTATTTTTTTGTCGACTTTTAATACTTTTCTTGATTTTTCTCTAAGTAATTTTTCAGGGACTTTTACTATTTTTAGTTTAGCCATTTTTTATAATAATTATATTGTTTATTTTCCTTAACATTGTATCATAGGTTACTTTATTTTTTTCTGTTTTAGCAATCAGCTTTTTAAAAACTATTTTATCCTTGTTGTCTTGGGTAAGGGGACCTAAAATTTCTATAGCCTTAATGTGTTTTTTTATTTCCAGTACCTTTTTATCAATCTCGGATTCATTTTTACCTGATATAGTTATTTCCAAGATATCATACCATGGTGGATAGAAATTTGTTTTTAAATTAATAGTTTCTTTTCTGATAAAATCGACCTCTTTTTTATTAGTAATTGCTTCAAACAAAGGGTGATTTGGAATCATTGTTTTAATTAAAATTTCTTTATAATTATTTGAAGCAATTATTGATTTTATCTGTTTATAAGCTTCTAAATTAGCTTGAGGTAAGGGGAGATTTAACATATTTTCAGGATACAGAATAATTAAAGTTTCAGCTTTGTTAAATTTTTTATTTCTTAAGCTTGATGTGCCGATAATGATTTTTTTACTTTTTAAATCCTCGGGATTAGTAGGCGTATCTTTCGTTGTTAAAACTGTTTTATTGGGGAATATTTTTTCTAATTCTTCTTTGATTTTTTCAATACCTATACCTATTTGTTTTAATCTTGTGCTATGGCAACTAGAACAATTATCTTTTTGATAGCTTTCAAGATGACATATCTGGCAAACTAATTTTTTGCCAACTGGTTTTAGGTTTGTATAACATTTAGGACATTTTTCTGTTTGTTGACAGTCTGAACAATAAATGGCTGAATGTTTGCCTTTTTTGTTTATAAAAATAATAGTTGGTATGTTTTTGCTTAAATTTTTTCTTATTTTTTTTTCTAAAAAAATACCTATAATTGGAAAATCCGGCTCTGGCGCAAGAATAGTCTTAGGGTAATTCTGATATACAAGGTTATTTATTAGCTTATAGCCATTTTTAAGTCTATAAAATATTTCATCATCAAAAAACTCGGAATGAAGTATTAAATTAAAATTAGCTTCATTCTTAATAAACTCTGCTAGATTGCGACTATCATATCTTGGTATTTTCGGTTGTTTTAAATTGTTATCATATTGTTGGTCAATAATTAATAAATCTAAATTAAAGTAAGGCAACATCAAAGAAGTTCTGGTGCCCAAAATAACTAGATTTTTTTCAACGTTGACTCTTTTTATCAAGATTTCTTTTTCTATGGTTTTTTTTGAGCTAGACCAGATAACCGGTGAATATTTTTTTAGAAATTCTTTTTTTTCTTTTAGGAATAAGTTTAGTCTTTCTTGACTGGGAAAAACTATTAAAGTTTGTTTTTGATTTTGTTTCTCTATTAACTTTTGATAGTCATCAAAGGGATTTTTATCTAAAAGAACATAAGAATTCCCCAGTTTATTTTTTTTTAAATACCCAGAGTTATTTAAAGTTAATGTTTTGTTCTTCAATAGCCAGACATTATTAAGAGCTTGATAATAAGATGAAAAATAATTCTCCGATAAGTATCTTATTATTTTTGCCTGGAGTTTAGTCAAAACTTTTAATCCTTTTTGTGGTTGAATTTCTCTAGTTTTAAAATTCGGTTTTTTAGCGTTTATTTCAACTATTATGCCTTGTGATTTTTTTTGACCAAAAGGTATTTCTATCAGTTCTCCAATATTTAATTTTTTAGCCAAATCATCCTTTGCTTGGTAGGTTAATATTTCTTTATAGTTTAATGGAATAACATTTAAATATTTCATGCTGATTTGATTTTATCACAAAATTGACTATTGATTTGTTTTTTTATGTTAAAATAAGATAAAGATGAAGGATAATATTTTTATAGCTATAAATCCCCCCAAGGTTATTAAGCAAGAGCTTGGTTTGCTTATCGAAAAAGCTTCAAAAATTGAGCCAGGTTTTAATTGGATTAATCCAGATAACTTACATTTAACTTTAATTTTTTTAGGTCAATTTTCTGATGATTTGATAGCCAAAATTACGGCAACAACTAAGTATGTTACCAAAAAACAGAAACCTTTTTGGGTTGATTTATCTTTGCCTGAAATTATTAAATTTAAAGATTCGGGTTTATTTTGGCTTAGAAATAGTGGTAGTTTGAGTCTTTTTGAGCTCAGGAAAAATATAATTTATCAGTTGGCCATAGGTGGTTTTAATTTTGAGAATAAACAATTTGTGCCTCATTTTACTTTAGCTAGATATAAAAAAGATTCTAAAAATTTAGAGAAACTTAAGAAAATTTTTACCGAAATAAAAAATAAAAGTTTCACTGTAGCTTCAATAGATATTATGCAGGCCGAGAATAAAAATAATTCATTTTTTTATAGGCGTATTTTTAGGGTTCCTTTTGGCAAAACTAATTAAGGCTTTAATTCTTAATCATTAAAAGCTATAATAATTTTCAAATGAAGAAAAAACTACTTCTTAAGTTTATTTTTTTATTGTTAATTTTTGTTATTTCTTTTTTGGTTGTTTGGCCAAAAGGGCCAGACTTAGATTTGACAAAAATAGGTATTCCTATCCAGAAAGAACTAAAACTTAACAAGGGGCTTGATCTTCAAGGCGGCACCCAACTTGTTTATGAGCTTGATATTTCTTCTAGTCAAGATGCTACTGAAGCCCAAGAAAAAGCAACTACTGTAATTAGAAACCGAGTTGATGCTTTTGGAGTAGCTGAGCCTGTGATTTATCCCGAAGTTTTTGGTTCTTCTGTTAGGATTGTAGTTCAATTGCCCGGTATTCAAAATATAGATGAAGCCATTTCTTTAATAGGAAAAACTGCTCAGTTAGAATTTAAAGAAGAAGCTCCTCAAGATATCACTGATTTATCAGGAGAAACTCCTATTACCCTTGGTAAAAATTGGCAAGAAGCCCCGGTTTTAACAGGCGCTGATTTAAAAAGAGCTGATGTTAGTCGTGATCAAACTGGTTCAATTGGTATAGACTTGCAATTTACTTCAGATGGCGGCAGAAAATTTTCTGAAGTTACAGCTAAAAATATAGGCAAACCTTTAGCTATATTCTTAGATCAAGAATTACTGTCAGCTCCTGAGGTTCAAGGGCAAATAAATGAAGGTAAAGCTAGAATAACTGGTAATTTTTCTTTAAAGGAAGCTAATAATTTAGCCATCCAACTTAATGCTGGTTCTTTGCCAGTACCAATGAAATTAGCAGAGCAAACAAAAATTGGAGCAACTATTGGCGAAGAGGCTATTAATGGTAGTTTGTTGGCGGCTATTTTAGGTTTTTTGGCAGTTTCAGTGTTTTTAATCTCTTTTTATAATATTTTAGGTTTTCTTAATATAGTTTCTCTTCTAATTTATACTTTAATAACCCTCTCTGTTTTTAAACTTTTTTCAATTACCATGACTTTAGCTGGAATTGCTGGTTTTATTCTGTCAGCCGGTGCTGCTGCTGAGGCTTCTGTATTAATCTTAGAAAGAATTAGAGAAGAACTTAGAAAAGAAAAATCAATTGATTTGGCTATAGATGATGCCTTTAGAGGAGCTTGGCCAAGCATTAAAGACTCTAATATAGTAACCTTGATATTAGCAGTTATAGTTTTTTATTTAAGCTCAGGCCTAGTTAAAGGTTTTGGTTTAACCTTAGCCATTGGCGTCATCTTTAGTTTAATAACTATTTGGATTGTTGATAGGCCACTTTTACAGTTTCTATCAACTAGAAAATTTATTAAAAATCAAAAATATTGGCCATTTATATTTGGCTTTAAGATGAAAAAGGAAAAGAAGTAAGTGAAAATTATCGCTAAAAGAAAAAATTGGTATCTACTTTCTGCTATTTTTTTAGGCATTGGTTTTATATTTCTTTTTTTGGGTGGTCTAAAATTAGGCTTAGATTTTACAGGAGGCTCAAGACTTATAATTGCTGGGCTAAAAGATGAACAAAAAGTTAAAGAAATTTTAGAGGCTAATAATTACCAGGTTTATAGTATTAGTCAGTCAGAAGATAATATTTTTACCATTAAAACTAATGCTTTAGACGATGATGGTTATAAAAAAATTATCGAAGTTTTAGCCGAGGTTAAAGATGACCAAAAAGAAATACAGGAGATTCAGTTTGGTACCATAGGATCTACTCTTTCAAGAGATTTAATAACTAAGGCCTATCTTTCTATGGGGTTGGGTTTATTAGTGGTTATGATTTATGTGGCTTATGCTTTCAGGAAAGCCTCGGTTCAACTTGCTTCTTATAAATATGGTGTTTGTGCTGCGATAGCCATGTTTCATGATGCCTTTTTGGTCTTGGGTTTTTTTGCTTTTTTAGGTTATTTCTATGGCATTGAGATAGATAGTCTTTTTGTAACAGCTCTTTTAACGGTTATAAGTTTTTCAGTCCACGATACAATAGTTATTTTTGATAGAGTGAGAGAAAACCTAAAAAAAAGTCAGTTAGAATCTTTTGAAGGTGTAGTTGAAAAAAGTGTTCTGGAAATGTTTGGTCGTTCTCTTAACACCTCAATTGTTATTATTTTAGTTATAATTTCACTCTTGCTTTTTGGGGGTGAGGCTATCAAACATTTTATGTTAGCTTTGTTGGTAGGAATGGTTGTAGGAACTTATTCATCTGTTTTTATTGCCGCTCCTTTATTAGTAAGTTGGAAGAATTTAGATGATAAGAAAATAAAATTCAAAAAAGATTAATTTTTATAATCATGAATGAAAGTAAAGTTTGGCAGATTGCCAAAAAATTACCAAAGAAATTTATCAAGGAGCATCAAGTAATAAACAGTTTGATGCTCCAAATTCTTTATAATAGGAATATTTTTAATTTAAAAGACAAAAAGGAAAAAATTAATCGAAAAATTGATTATTTCCTTGAACCAAATTATGAAAAACTTCATGACCCTTTTCTACTTAAAGATATCAAAAAAGCTGTTTTAAGAATCAAAAAAGCCGTTAATAAAAAAGAAAATGTGGCTATTTTTGGAGATTATGATGTTGATGGGGTAACAGCCTCTGCGGTTTTGTACGAAACATTTAAGTTTCTAGGTATTAAACCAGAGATTTATATTCCTCATAGAGATAAAGAGGGTTATGGGCTTAACGAAGAAGCTGTTAAAAGTTTAGCTAAAAAAAATATTTCTTTGATAATTACTGTTGATTGCGGTGTTCTTAACTTAACAGAGGTTTTATTGGCAAAAAAATTAGGAGTTGATATTGTTATTACAGATCATCATGAGCCTGCTGATATTTTACCGAAAGCCGAGGCTGTAATTAATCCTAAAATTAAGAATAATAAATATCCTTTTAGAGAGCTTGCTGGGGTTGGTGTAGCCTTTAAGTTAGCTCAGGCCTTAATTTTAGATAGTAAGATTAAGGAGGGTGATAATTTTATTAAATGGTTGTTGGATTTAGTAGCAATTGGTTCAATCGGTGATATGGTACCACTTATAGACGAAAATAGAGTTTTGGTTAGATATGGTTCAATTGTTTTTAATAAGACTAAAAGATTAGGACTTAAAGAACTAAAAGGCAAAGCTACTAATAACGGCATAAAAACCATAGATTTTTCAATTTCTCCGAAGCTTAATGCTGCTGGCAGGATGGATCATGCTAATTGGGCTTTTCAGCTTTTAGTTTCTGAATCAAAAGTAGAAGCTTTTCAATTAGTTAACAAAATAGAGAGACTTAACAATGATAGAAAAATTTTAACTGATGGTATAGTTCAAGCTGCTAGAAAAGAAATAGAGCCAGTCTTGCCTGAAGAGAAAATAATTATTGTAGCTAATAAAGATTGGTCAGCTTCAGTTTCTGGGATTGTAGCTTCTCGCTTGGTAGATCTTTATAACTTGCCCGCCTTAGTTATTGAAAGAAAAGGTAAATATTCTAAAGGTTCAGCAAGATCACCTAAAGAAATAGACATTATTAAAGTCTTAAGACAAACATCCCATATTTTTACTAAATTGGGAGGACATAAAAATGCTGCTGGCTTTACTTATGAAACCAAAAACCACAATCTTTTAGTTGAGAAATTGATTAAGCTGGCTGGTGAAATAAAGACAAAAGTTCAGGAAAAAAAGATTGCAATCGATGCTGAGATTGAATTTGAGAATATAGATTATGATTTTTTTTCACAATTTAAAAAACTCGAACCTTTTGGTATAAATAATCCAGAGCCAGTTTTTCTACTTAGAAATTTAAGATTAATTAATAAAAAAAGAGTAGGCTCAAACCATCTCAAATTTTGGTTTGCTAAAAACGGTAAAAAAAGAGAAGCCATAGGTTTTGGTAAAAGTTATCTTGATAATGATTTTTTGATTAACGATAAGCTTGATGTTATTTTTCGCTTAAGGGAAAATGAATATAGGGGAATTAAATCAATTCAATTTGAAGTTTTAGATATAAGAAAATAAAATGTTTGAATTAAGAAATAAAATATCAATTAAAGATGTTATAAATAGTGCTAAGTTACTTAGAAGCATTAATCATGATGAAGAGCGCATTATACTTAAAGCCTTTGAATTGGCCAATAAACATCATTCTTCACAAAAAAGAAAAAGCGGTGAACCTTATATTAATCATCTTTTAGCAACAGCTGATTATTTGGCTCAGCTTGGTATGGATACTTCGACAATTGTGGCAGGCTTGCTTCACGATTTAGCGGAAGATACCAGCTTTGGCTTAGACGATATCAGAGAAAACTTTGGTAATGATGTAGTTGAAATCGTTGATGGAGTAACTCGCCTAGGTGGAGTAAAATATTTT
>CAZGIU010000017.1:0-8684 GCA_964526535.1 uncultured Candidatus Saccharibacteria bacterium
TTATTAAGTCGGACGGTGAAAAAACTTATTTTGCTAATGATGTAGCTTATCACTTTGATAAACTTTATAAAAGGAATTTCAAAAAAATAATTAATATTTGGGGAGCTGATCATCATGGGTATATCGGCAGAATGAAGGCGGCAGTTGAAGCCATGGGTTGCCCTAATTCTTTGGATATTATTATTGTTCAAATGGTTCGCCTTATAAAAGATGGTAAAGAAGTTAGAATGTCAAAAAGAAAAGGGACTTACGTAACTATCGATGAACTTATTGATTTGATAGGTAAAGGTAGAGAAGCTTCGGATGTGGCCAGATTTTTCTTTTTATCTAGGGCTTTTAATACCCATATGGATTTTGATTTAAACTTAGCTAAAGATCGGTCAGAAAAAAATCCTGTTTATTATGTTAAGTATGCCTATGCCAGGCTTTCCGGCATATTAAGAAACGCCAAAAAACTTAAACTGCCAAAAGCTGATTTATCAAAACTTTCTGATTCAAAAGAAATTGAATTAATTAAGACGCTTAAAAAATTAGAAGCTTTGCCTGAAAAAATTATAAACAGTAAAGATTATCCAGTACATGAGCTAACTTTTTATGCTAGAGAAATTGCCAACAAATTTCATGCTTTTTATGATAAATGTCGGGTAATTGATGAAAACAATTTAGAATTAACCTCAGCCAGAATAAAACTCGTTGAAGCTACTAAAATTGTGCTAAGTATCGTTATGAAAGATTTAATTGGTATAGATACTCCAGAAAAAATGTAAATAAAAATAGCGCCGCTTGGTGCTATTTTATAACAGTACACTACCAAGTAATAATTTTACTTAATTTTGGCCCTGAGCTAGTTGAAGCTTCTGCATAAGCAGATACATATGGGTTTTTATTGCCTACCCAAGTCCAACCAATAGAAGTTTTGGTCATTGTTTGCATAGTTTTTGTGCTATCTTCTCGTATTAACCACAACCTTATAGAGTCAGCAACTCCATTGTATGTTGCTGTAAAGGTGTTGCCTTGAACCGATAAGTTCATGCCAAAATCATAACTATCACCAGAAACAAAAACCGAACCAGAATCAGAAGCTGTATTATAACCCTTGTCGGTAACTTTTACAGTTATTTTTCTTGAACCAGAATCATTAGGCACCAAGGTTTTTATATAAGGTTCTGTTGTATCACTTGCCTGAAGTCTATCATCTACAAAAAATTCTACCTTTAAAACATCTAGCGGAGCATTTACATTGGCAGTAACAATAACACCTTCGCCATATTCTATGTTGGTTTTATTAAGCTCAATTGAGACTGAAGGTCTTTTACCAGGATCACACAAATCCGTATATTCTTCTGGAGCCACTCTAACGCTATAGCCCCTGGCATTTGCCCAAGCGGAAATCGGTCTTATCCAACGAGAATAAGCTGGATCATTTGGCGGAATTTCAGCTGTCACCGAAGCACCATAAACCGTTTCTACTACCTGAGCAGCACAATCTTCAGTGGCTAATTTACCGTCTATTTTATTTATTTTATAATTTTTGGCAGTAGTATTTTGAGCTTTGTACCAAGAAGGGAATTTATCAGTTATGGTTTCTGAGCCTTCAATCGGTCTTTTACCTGTCACTTTATCTAAAGTTATTGTTTTAATACCTCTGGGTTGTTCAAAGTTTTCAATGGGTGTGCCAGCTAAAGCTTTTCTCATATAATTGTTCCATAAAGGTGCAGCTGCCATAGAGCCGGAAGCTCCAGATTTCATCGGTGTGTTATCATTGTTGCCAGCCCAAACTCCGGTAACTAAAGAAGGGGTGTAACCTAAAGTCCAAGCATCTCGGTATTCCTGAGTTGTGCCTGTTTTAGCTGCTACTGGTCGAGAGCCTAAAGTTAAACTGCCGCCTCGCCCAAAAATTGGAGCTCTGGCAGAATCATCAGATAAAACATCAGACATCAAGTAGGCTATTTGAGGGTCAATTACTTGCTTGCCCTTAGAATCTTTATACTCCTCTAAAACCTTACCAGAAGAATCTTCAACCTTAAGGATTGGAGTTACTTCTTGTTTTAGGCCTTTATTGGCAAAAACGCCATAAGCTGAAGTCATATCTAAAAGCTTAACTTCTCCTGAACCTAAAACTAACGATAAACCATAATGATCTTCGCCAGCATTTAGAGTAGTAATTCCCATATCATGGGCAGTGTCTATGGTATTTTTTATACCAGCAATATACAAAGCTTTAACAGCAGGAATGTTTAAGGATTGAGCCAAAGATTGTCTCATGCTTTGAATGCCATGTTCTCGGCCGTTAAAATTTTTAGGTTTATAAGGAGGGTTGCCACCAAAGTCAGTAACTAAGTCGAACATAGGAGTGCCTGGACCGTAACCTTCTTTTTTCCAACTAGCAGCATAGGCAAAGGGTTTAAAAGATGAGCCTGGCTGACGCTCCCTAATAGCAACATTTACATTACCATCTACCTCCTGGCTCCAGTAATCAACAGAACCAATCATAGCTAAAATTTGGCCGGTTTTAGGGTCGATAGAAACCAAAGAAGCATTAGAGGCTCCGGCTGATCTTAATTTTTTTGGTCCATCATCTTCAACTACCTGCTTGGCAATGGCTTGTTTTTCGGGGTCGATGGTGGTGGTTACTCTTAAGCCACCTTCCTCAACTAATTTTTCACCATATTTTTCAACCAATTTTTCCTTAACATACATTACAAAATGAGGATAAGTTATAGTTTCTCTTTTTTGAGAAAAAGCTATCTCTTTTTTCTTGGCTTCTTGGGACTCTGCTTCTGTGATATAGCCTTGTTCGGCCATTTTAGTTAAAACTATGTTTTTTCTGTCCATTAGTTTGTCAACCTGTGAACCATAAGGAGAAAAATAAGTTGGAGCTTGCGGTAAAGCTGCTAAAATTGCACATTCTTCCAGTTTTAAATCCTTGGCTGACTTGGCAAAATAAGTTTTGCTGGCTGCTTCTAAGCCATAAGCAGTTGAGCCATAGGGAATTTCATTAAGATACATTTTCAGAATCTCTTCTTTAGAATAAACCAGTTCAATTTCCATAGATAAAATAAGTTCTTTAGCTTTTCTGGTTAGAGTCCGCTCAGAAGTTAATAAAGCGTTTTTTACAAATTGCTGGGTGATTGTTGAGCCGCCTCCGCGGCTTTGCCTAGAAAGTATCCCAGAAAAAGCTCGGCCAATACCTCTAACCGAGAAACCGCCATGTTGCCAAAATTCCTTGTCCTCAATAGCTACGGTAGCGTCTTTACAGTATTGGGGCATGTCCGCATAGTCTAAAAGAATTCTGTTTTTATCTCCGTGAATTTCATAAATTAAGTTACCGGCTCGGTCAAAAATTTGGGTTGATTCCACTAATAAACGAGAGTTAATTTTATTTGGGCTTGGCAAGTCTTTAGCAAACCAGGCAAACAATAAAAGACTTAGGGCAAATAAGCCAGATATCGAATAAACAAAAAAGTTTTTGATATTTTTAAAAGTTAAAAACTTCTTAGCGTTTTTTAAGATATTTTTAGGTTGATCTTGTTTAGCCCGAGTGGGACTTAATTTCATTAGCGATCTTTTTTTGCTCATATATTCTCCCTTTATCAGATTATAACATAAAGTAAGATTTCAATTCTTTCCCAATTTGAATTATAATGAGCATATAATTATAGGTATTTTTTATGAATGTTCAAGAGTTTTTATCTCGGGCAGTTTCTGAGGTTTATGTAAAAAAAGAATTAGAAAAAACTTTAAGTTCCAATAAAAAGCTTAGGGTTTATTATGGAGTTGATCCCTCTGGTCCCGTAATTCATTTAGGTCATACTGTTCATCTTCGTAAGTTAAGAGAACTTCAAAAGGTTGGTCATAAAGTTATTTTTCTGATAGGAGATTTTACTGGCATGATTGGTGATCCAACAGACAGAGCCTCAGCTCGCCAACCACTAACCAGAGATCAGGTTTTGGAAAACGCCAAAACTTATAAAAAACAAGTTTCCCGTTTTATAAAATTTGATGGCAAAAATCCAGCCGAGATTAGATTTAACTCCGAGTGGAATGATAAACTTAATTTCAAGGATTTAATTCAATTGGCTAGTCGATTTACCGTTCAACGCCTCTTAGAGCGAGATATGTACCAAGAAAGATTAAAAACTCAGAGACCTATTAGTCTGCATGAATTTCTTTATCCGGTTATTCAGGGCTATGATGCAGTTATGCTGGATGCTGATGTTCAAATTGGTGGTACAGACCAAACTTTTAATATGCTTCAAGGTAGAGAATTAATGAGCGAACTTAAAAATAAACTTAATATGGTTATAACTTTAGAGCTTTTAGAAGGAACCGATGGTCGCAAAATGTCTAAAAGTTTCAATAATATTATTGCCATAGAAGATAAACCGAGTGATATGTATGGAAAGGTTATGTCTCTCAGAGATGAATTAATTATAAAATATTTTGAGTTAGCGACCGAACTTTCTATGGAAAAAGTCAAAAACATTAAGAACAGACTTAAAAAAGGTGAAAACCCTAGAAATCTAAAAGCAGAACTGGCTTTTGAGATAGTTAAAGAATATTATGGAGATATAAAGGCTCAAAAAGCTCAACAAGAATTCGATAATGTTTTTAAAAAAAGAAATAAGCCAACAAATATTGAAGAATATAAAATTTCTTCTAAAGATAATCTTTTAAACATCTTAGTTTTATCAAAAACAGTATCTTCAGGTTCTGAAGCCAGAAGGTTAGCCGTTCAAAAAGCCGTTAAAGTTAATGACAAAACTCAAACAAATATTCATTTTTTGCCAAAATCAGGTGATATTATTCAAGTTGGTAAAAGGCGCTGGCTAAAAATAAAATAACTTTAGATGACTAATCTAAAAACCGATATCAGATATCTAAAAGGCATTGGAGAAAAAAGGGCTGAAATTTTTTATAAAGCCGGACTTAAAAATGTTCAAGACCTAATCTATTATTTCCCTAGAGATTGGCGAGATTTTTCTAAAATTTCAAAAACAATTGATGCTAAAATTGGCCAAGAAGTAACTTTTAAGGTTGAGCTTAAGCAAATTGTTCTTAAAAAAACCATCAGGCGTCGCTTCTCTATAGTTGAGGCTCTCTTTTCTGACGATACAGGTTCAGTTAAAGTTCTTTGGTTTAACCAGTATTATATTAAAAATAATCTTAAAAAAGGTGACCTGGTTTTGTTGGCCGGTAAGTTAGAAGATGACGTTACTATTAAAAACCCTGTTTATGAAAAATATCAAAATCAGGAGACTCGTCATTTAGGAAGAATTGCTCCAATCTATAAAGAGGTAGGTAAGATATCTTCCAGAATGATTCGCTATACCCTAAAACCTATAATCGATGATTTAAAAATTAAAGATTTTATGCCCCTTGAAATAATAAGCTCCCAGGATTTATTAAATTTAGAAGAAGCAATAAAAAATATTCATTTCCCTGAAAACAGAAAATTTTTAACAAAAGCCCAAAATAGATTGTCTTTTGACGAAATTTTTGTGCCCCAAGTTTTAGGCCAAATCATCAGACATAAATTAAAAAATGAAAAAAGTTATCCAGTCAGAATTAAGCCCGATGTCATAGAAAAAATCTATAAGCAGCTGCCTTTTAGGCTAACTAACTCTCAAAAAGTTTCTCTTTCTTATATCTTTGCTGACCTTTCGCTTCACAGGCCAATGAATCGTCTCTTAGAAGGCGATGTTGGTTCTGGTAAAACGATTGTTGCAGCTATGGCTATTTTGGCTGTATCAAAAGCCAATTTACAATCTGTTTTAATGGTACCAACCGAAGTTTTAGCTTGGGAACATTACCAAACACTCCAAGATTTTTTAACCATTTTTGACGAAAAAATAGAAATTATTACAGGTTCAACTCCCAAAAAAGAAAAAGGAGTGATTTATAAAAAGTTGGCTAATGGCGAGATAAAAAATATTATCGGCACTCATGCACTTTTGAATGAAAAATTAAATTTTAAAAACTTGGCAATAGCGGTGATAGATGAACAGCATCGCTTTGGAGTTAATCAAAGAAAATCACTCAAAGAAAAAAATCAAAAAATTATGCCTCATCTTTTGAGTATGACCGCTACGCCAATTCCCAGAACCTTTGCCTTAACTGTTTATGGTGATTTAGATTTATCAATTCTAACCGATATGCCCAAAGGTCAGCGAAAAATAAAAACTTATTTAGTACCTCAGCAAAAAAGAAAGAGCGCTTACGAGTTTATTAAAGAGCATTTAAAAAAAGGTTCAAAAGCTTTGGTAATTTGTCCAGCTATTTCTTTGTCAGAAAAACTTCAAACTAAAGCTGTTGAGGAAGAATTTGAAAAATTATCACAAGGACCATTTAAAAATTTTAAAATAGACTTTTTACACGGCAAAATTAAAACTAATGAAAAACAGCAAAAAATAGAAGCTTTTAAAAAGGGTCAAATAGAAATCTTAATTTCCACTACCGTTATTGAGGTTGGTCTTAACATTCCTAATTTAAATGTAATGATAATAGAAAATGCCGAACGTTTTGGGCTGGCACAATTACATCAACTAAGAGGCAGAATTGGTCGCCAGGGCCAAGATTCATTTTTTCTTATTTTTACAGATAGTCAAAATCCAGAGAGTTTATTTAGGCTAAAAAAAATGGAGAGAATTAAAGATGGTTTTGAATTGGCAGAATTTGATTTATCGCTTCGTGGTGAAGGTGAAATTTTTGGTCGCCGTCAATCTGGCTTGCCGACCTTTAGATTAGCTAGCTTTTCTGATATAAAAAAGATAGAAAAAGCTCGCAAAGAAGCAATTTTAATAGTTGACAAAGATCCAACTCTGGCAAATTATCCAAAGCTAAAAAAAGAAGTGGTTAAAATTTATCAAGGAGTTCACACCGAATGAGAATTATAGCTGGTAGTAAAAAGGGGTATAAATTATTAGGTCCACCCGAGGTAAAGATCGAAAATTTAAAACCTATGCCAGACAAGGTGCGTGAGGCAATTTTTAATATCTTGGGTAGTTGGGTTTCTGGTAAGAAAGTTTTGGATTTATATGCTGGTACCGGTGCGGTTGGTTTGGAGGCGCTATCAAGAGGAGCCTTAGAAGTTGATTTTGTGGAACTATCATCAGAAACCGTCACTATCATTGAAAAAAATCGAGATAAATTAGGTTTTGATTCAGAGATTTTTCAGCGAGACGCTTCTTTGTTTGTTAAAGATTCAAAACAAAAATACAATCTTATTTTTATTACTCCGCCTCATCAGGAAATTAGTTTTGAGGTTGTTAAAAATGCCGGTCAGCTACTTAAAAAAGGGGGAGTAATTGTTTTAGAATCGGACTCTAAAGAAGAAATACCTGAAATAGATAATCTTAAAAAATTCGATCATCGGGTATACGGCAAGCTCAAAATAAGCTTCTTTGAAGGTTAATATAGTTTGTTATTGACAAATATCGGATATTATGATACAATTCAATAAAGCCTAAGAAAGGGCAAGGGTTAATTATGAGTTTAAAAAATCATTTAAAAGACTATTCAACATTTATTGGCATTATTTTAGTGCAAGTTATTTTAATTGGAGCTGGTTTAATACTTCTTTCGGGCAACTTAACCAAGGAGTCTTTAACCACTTTTACGGCTCCAACCGAAGGTGAGCCCACAGCTCCAACTCAAGAGCCTCAGGTTACTGGTACAGATACTGAGAGAGGTTTGATAGTTAGTATTAATATTGGAACTCTTGAGGAACTGCAGCTTTTACCAGGCATAGGCGAGAGTCGAGCTCAAGATATCATAGATTATCGTGAGCAAAACGGTCCTTTTAAAAACCTGGAAGATATAAAAAATGTTTCCGGTATCGGTGATCAAATATTTGAGAATATCAAACCGTTTATAAGCTTATAAAAAATCCCCCTCGGGGGATTTTTTATATTTACTTTTTGTTAATTAATGATAGAATTTTTAAATAAAATGTTATATAAAATTGAAGCTTGCGATGACAAGCCGGGGTGGCGAAATTGGCAGACGCACTAGCCTTAGGAGCTAGCGGAAGAAATTCCATGGAGGTTCAAGTCCTCTCCCCGGCACCAAAGAGGTTTTGACCTCTTTTTTGATTTTAAAAAAGTGATATAATATAAAAAAGTAATAATTTATAAAATGCTGGAAAAAATTATTATCAGTGCGTTAGGGATAGGGGTTGGTTTTGTTATGCTTCTTTATACTCGCCAGGTAATGGATTTTACTGGCGCCAATGATTTTGTAGAAAAATGGTTTGGTCGAGGTCAATCTTATACCTTTATTAAGGTGGTTGGGATTTTTTTCATTTTCCTGTCATTTTTATATTTAATTGGTGATTTAGATTGGATGTTTAATCAATAAAAAGGGTCGATAAATTTAAAGAAAGGAATTAAAATGGATTTCTCAAAATTAACTAAAACACAGCAAATCGTAGGTATTGGCGGTTTAGTTGGTGTTGTGTCTGCATTTCTGCCTTGGTACTCTGCCTCTGCTTTCGGTTTTTCTATGTCTGTTAATGGGTTTACTAGCTGGTTGTTTTTCTCTTTTTTGGCAGCCTTGTTAGCTCTTTTAATGGTAGTTTTACCTTTACTAAAAGTTAAATTGCCAAAAATTGGAGTAGAAGATAAGGTTATTTACCTTGTTTTAGGCGGAGTAACTGCTGGAGTGCCTGTTTTAGCTTTGGTTTC
>CAZGIU010000018.1:0-4384 GCA_964526535.1 uncultured Candidatus Saccharibacteria bacterium
AGCCTATAAAATAATTAAAGTATGAGGCGAGCACTTTCTTAATTTAAAAAATGCTTAAGAGTAAGCCCTGAATTTTTTCCTGGCTTCACCGCGGAAGATTGCACAAAATTATCATTACCATTTTAGCTGTTTTTTTATATGATTAAACTAAATTAAAAGGAGGGAATATGGAATTTATAATTATTGTGCCTATCTTGATTGTTTTGTCTTTTTTAAGACAAATAAATCAATATGAAAGAGGGGTAAAGTTTACTTTTGGTAAATACACCGGCGTTATGGAACCGGGCTGGCGAATTGTTTGGCCAATTATTCAGTTTTACAAAAAAGTTGATATCAGAACTAAGGCAGTTGATGTGCCAGATCAGGAAGCCATCACCAAAGACAATGTTTCTGCCAAAATTAATGCAGTTATTTATTACAAGATTGCCGATGCCAGTAAAGCTGTTATTGAAGTAGAAAATTTTTATTATGCGGTTACGCAACTAGCTCAGACAACTATGAGAAATGCAGTTGGCGAAGTTAAGCTTGATGAGCTTCTTTCAGAAAGAGATAAAATCTCAGAAAGAATTAGAGCGATAATAGATAAAGCTACTGACCCTTGGGGCATTAAAGTTGAAAATGTTGAGCTAAAAGATATTTCCTTGCCAGAAGAGATGAAAAGGGTCATTGCCAGAGTGGCCGAAGCCGAAAGAGAAAAAATAGCTGTTATTACCAAAGCCAGCGGTGAAGTTGAAGCAGCTGGAAATTTATCAAAAGCAGCCGATTTACTCAATAAATCAGAAGGCGCTATTCACTTAAGAACTTTAAGCACCATTAACGACTTAAGTTCAGACCAGTCCAATACAGTTGTTTTTGCAGTGCCAATTGAAATCTTAAGAGCCATTGAAGGTATGGCAAAGAGTAATAAGAAAGAATAATAACAACTAAAAAACAGCCTTAACGGCTGTTTTTTAGTTGTTTAATAAATCGAAACCGTTACCCCTAATTAAAAGGTCGTTAACTTTTAGCAGATTGGCTGCTTTTTGATAATCTTTCTGGCAAATTTTATTTTCTACAACCTTGTTTTCTTTCCAGTTGTAACAAGTGCCATCGTCAAAATTAAGATTATCAGCATTTAAGAACAGATATTTATTATTAATAAAAGAGCCCTCTAAAACCGAATTTCTTCTTAAGATAGCTAACGGATTTTGGTTGTTAAAAATATCATTGCCTAACATTTGTTTGGGGATTGGTTTTCCTAAAAGATTTAACAAAGTTGGGGCTAGGTCAGTTACGCTGGCTGGTTGATCTGTAATGCCAGTTAAATTACTGCCCGGAACACTAATAAACAAAGGTACTCGCTGATAAATTAATTTATTATAAGGGTTAATGTCTTTATCATCTGCGCCAATTAATTTTTCAAATTTATCGTTAGTAAAATTTTCCAGACCAAAATTATGATCACCAAAAATTATGACAATACTATTATCATATAAACCTTCTTCTTTCAGTTTCTCAATAAATTTACCAATAGCTCTGTCAGTATAGTTAGCTACATAAAAATACATTTTGATTATATTGTCCCATTGATCTTCTGGCAAAATTATTCCGCGATGTTTGTTTGGCATATCGTAGGGAGTATGACTTGAAAGAGTAATTAAAGTCGAAAGAAATGGTTGTTTTTCTTGTTTTAAATATTCAAGTGACTGGTCAAAAAAATCTTCATCGGCCAAGCCCCAGCCGATATGATCTTTTATTTGGTAGAAACTTAAATCATAAAACTTAGCTATCCCCAAATTCTTATACATAGTTTCTCTATTCCAGAAATGTTTTTGATTGCCGTGCATGGCTATGGTTTTGTAATTTTGCTGATTTAAAATTTTAGCCAAAGAAGGATAATTATTGGTAGGGTAATCGAAATTAACAGATAAATCAGCTAACGGGTATAGCGAAGTATAAGTTGTAAATTCTGCGTCAGAGGTGTTGCCCGGTCCAACTTGAAAATAAAAATTAGAAAATCTTAAAGATTCCTTGCTTAATTTATTTAAGTTGGGAGTTATTTCCTGGCCATTTATTTTTAAATCGATTAAAAAGTTTTGAAATGATTCTGTTTGGATTATGATAATATTTTTATCTTTAGCGATGCCATGATAATTCAAGCTTTCAGTAATTTCTCTTTGTTGTTGCCAATTTTTAATAAAAGTTTCTTCTTCTTCTGTTAAGTTTTTTTTCTTTAAAACATATCTTATAGAATCTTCAATAAAATAGGTAACAATACCTGATCTTTGAATTTCATAAACAGGATTAATTGGTACTAAAACGTGGCGAAAGGTTTTTTCCCTGAAAATAAAAATAAATAAATATGAGAATATTCCCAAGGCTGCTACCATCATAAAAATTAAAAGTTTTAATTTGTAGGGAATAATTTCTTTTTTTATTTTTTTGTAAAAAAATATTTTAAGTAAAATTAAAATAATAAAATCAGCAAAAATTATTAAAACCTTCCAGCCAAGCTTTGTTAAAAGCATAATAGTAATATCAGTTACTGAAAGTAATTGTTGGCTATAACCAAGAGCAGAAAATGATAAAAAACCACCCACATATTGGTTGTAAATTAATTGAGAAATAAAAATTAACGAAGTAAAAAAACTTAAAAATATAAAATAGAAATAGCCATTTTTTTTCTTAAGCAAAAAAACAGGTAAAGATAAAATCAATATCATGCCCAAGGCTGAAATGGCTCTGGTTTTTGGATAATTAAAGCCCAACCCAGCCCAAGTGTTAAAAATTAAGGACTTAAAGATAAAAAATAAAACTATAATTATAAAAGGGTAATAGTTCTTAATAAAATTTAAGCAAAAATTATAAAAAATTTTAGTGGTTTTTTTAAAATCAATTTTCATGAAAGCTATTATAGCAGATATTAATCCTTGCCGTCTTTTTTAAAATAATCATCTTGAAATTTACAAGATACATGAGTACCATCACAAAAAGGTTTATTAGAGGCTCGGCCACAGCGACATAAAGTTTGCTGTTGTCTTTTTTCATATTCAAAACCATCTGAGGAGACAACCTGAACCCCACCCTTTACTCTAATTGGACCAGAAACATTTTCTGGCGGGTCTTGGATTAAAATTAATTCCTGTTTTTGTTTAGGGTTTATTATTTTTTTGGTTTTTTTGTCTCTTAAAACAAGCCTGCCGGCTGGACAGTCGAAAGATTCTTCGATGGCCATTTTGGTTTCAGTTTTATTTTTAGGATTTTCAACCATATTCCAAATTCTTCTGCCTCGGTCGCAAAACCTGGCGTAAGCGCATAAATCTTCTACGTCATAAAGCGTTAAATCTGGACCATCTATTACCCCTGCTTGAGAAAGAAAACTTTTTCTACTGGCAGTTTCTGTGCCATCAAAAGCAATTTTTGAGTGAGAACCATCGCAATATGGATGATTTTTTGATTCACCGCAACGGCACAAAATATAAGTTTCTTTAGCTGGGTATTTTTTGCCCTTTTTATAGCTAACAGAAATTCCTTTTTTATCTGTTTGGATAATTTCTTCAGACAATTCTAAAGTCCCTTCTATTATATAGGGCCCGTTTTTTTCAATTCTTATTTTTTTCTCTTTCATTTTCCCTGTTTTTACTACTTTAATTATAACACTTAATTATTTTTGATTTAGTTTTATAATAACTAAGTGGAAGTTGAGCAAAAAAATATTTATATTCTCCTAAGCCAAACCGATACTATTATTACCAAAGGCATAAAAATTTTTACAAAGGCCAAGTATAATCACGTTTCCTTGGGTTTCGATAAATCCTTAGAAAAAGATTTATACAGCTTTGGTAGATATAAAGCCCATAATCCTTTTTGGGGAGGTTTTATTGAGGAAAGTATTAGAAAAGGCATCTTTGCTGTTAAAAAAAATTCTTTAGGTTTGGTTTATCAACTATCGGTATCCAAAGAAAATTATTTGAAATTAAAATCAATTATAGACAAAATGATTGCCCAAAAACATAAATATCGTTTCAATATTGTTGGTTTATTGTTAGTAGCTGTTAATTTTCCCCTAAGAAGAAAATATAAGAAGTACTGTGCTGAATTTGTTTCAGAGGTTTTAGATTTTGCTAAAATTCATTTAGCTAAAAAACTTCATGCCTTAGTTAAACCACACGAATTTTCAGAAATTAAAAATGCCAAAAAAATTTTTGAAGGTAAATTAATAGATTATCAAAAAGTTTAATATGAAAAAGTCTATTGATGGCCAAATTTATCATCGAATTAAAAAAATGGGCAACAGAGAATATCGGTACTTAGGTTTTAAGGATAAAGACAATAAATTTTCGGAAATGCTGGAATTTATTGTGCCTAAAGTGGGTGATACCAAGAAAGTCAAAATTATTGTCGA